>NYYB01000053.1 GCA_002685755.1 Nitrospinota bacterium | reverse complement strand
GCTCGGCGTCAATTTTTTCGATACCGCGCCGATGTACGGGGAGGCCGAGCGGGTCCTGGGCAAGGCACTCGAGGGGGCCGGCGAGGCTCTCATCGCCACCAAGGTGCTCGAGCACAGCGAGGCGGCGGCCCGGGCGAGCATCGAGCGCTCCTTCAAGCTCCTCCGGACCGATGTCATCGATCTCGTCCAGATACATAACCTCGCGTCATGGCGGATGGCGGCGGAGGTGCTCAAGAGCTATCAGCGGGAGGGCCGCATCCGATACATCGGAATCACCGACTACAGCGTGGCCAAGTATCCTGCAATGATCGAGGCGATGCGGACGGGCGATTTCGACACGGTTCAGATTCCCTATAACCTGGGCGAGCGGACCTGCCGCGGGGAGATTCTCCCGCTGGCGCGCGAGCTGGGGATCGGGGTGATCGTGATGACCCCGGTCGCCCCGCTCTTTGGCCGAAATCTTCTGCTCGGCCCCCTTTCCCGGGCGGACCTCTCGTTTCTCGAGCCCTACGGGGTGCGCACGCCGGGCCAGGCGCTTCTCAAATACCTTTTTTCGGACCCCGCCGTCTCCACCGTCATTCCGGCGACGAGCAAGATCGAGCGCGTGGCCGAGAACGCCGCCGTATCGACGGGCGAACCCTTTCCCCCGGAGATTTGCGAGCGATTGGAAGAATTGCTCTAGGAGCCGGGTTTATTTGTCGAGCGGGTAGAGCCGTTCGATCCGGAGCCGGATGAGGTGGCGCCCGTCGCGGGCCATCGCTTCGAGATACTCGTCCATGTCATCGGGGTCGCCTCCCGTGATGCGCCGGTAGAGGTCGAGATTGAGACGGCCGCCGGGGTCATCTAGCAATTCGCAGACCCCCTCGGCGGTGATGTAGGGATACCACCCGTTTTTGGGAAGGACGCAGAGATTGGCCCGCGGGTCGCGCTTGAGGTTCCGGGTTTTCACGCGGTCCCAGGTCGCCGAGATCTCGACGGCCTCGCCCGAGGCGGCATAGACGATGGGAGCGGAATGCGGCCTTCCGTCCTTGAGGATGGTGGTCAGGACGCCGTTTTGTTGTTTTTCGATGAATTGTATCGCTTCGGTGCGCGTCAATTTTCACCTCCTGGAGAAGACCCCCCGCCTGGGGCCGATTCGCCGCCTGGGGCCGATTCGCCGCCTGGGGCCGATTCGCCGCCTGGGGCCGATTCGAGAAATCCCTCGAGCCCGGCCAGAAATTCCTCCGCCGCGTCGAGCATCGGGTAGTGCCCGCAGTTGGATATGACCGCCCGGGTGCACGAGGCGATTCTTTCCTCTAAAAGCTCATTAAAGGCCATCGGCCCCGCGTCGGTCTCACCCGTGCAGGCCCAGACGGGAGCGTCGATCTCCCCCAGCCGCCCCCGCAGGTCGGGCATCGTGAGGACGGCGTCGGCGGCGGCGCAAAACCCCTCGGGCGTGTTTTTGAGAAAGCGCTCGCGGGCGCTGGCCGGGTTTTTTTTCCAGGCCTCGGGCAGGGCGAAGCTGAAAAGATCGCTATCGAACACCGCCGCCATTCCCTCTTCGATAGCCAGTTTCTTGAGGGCCTCGAACCGCTCTCCGGGGGCGCCCTCGGGCGCGGCGCCGGAGGCGCCGACCAGGAGAAGGCGGTTCAGCCGGTCCGGATGGTTGAGGGCGAAAAGCAGGGCGGTGCGCCCGCCCATGCTGTGGCCCACGAGGTCCACCCGTTCGAGGCCCAGGTAGTTGAGCAGCGCGGCGAGGTCGTCAACGAAATCCTGAATCCGGTAGGGGCCCGGCGGCTTGGAGGAGTCGCAGTGGCCCCGGTGGTCATGGCGCACCACCTGGAAGCGCTCCGCGAGGCGGCTGGCGGTGGCGTCCCAGACGTAGTGGCCGGTCGAAAAACCGTGCGCCAGTACAATAGGGGGGCCCTCGCCTTCGATCCGGTAGCTGAGGTGCACTCCGTTGACGGTGGCGGTGGGCAAGGGAGCCTCTCTCGGGGCTGCGGACGAGGCGGTACGAGTGAACGATCGGGCCGGGCCGAGCGTTCACTCGGCCACCTCTGCGCTTCTTGGGATTCCTGCGGTAACGCGGTATCCTAGCCCATCTGGCGCGCCCGGGCGACCGGACCGCCCCTTGATTTTTTGGAAAACGTCGATTTTTCGGGGAAACCTTGATGGCGCATCCCACAGGACAGCTCAAGGTCAGGACCGGCCCCCTTCGCACGCTTCAGCGGTGGGACTGGGACCGCTCGGGTGAGGAAGTCGCCCTGAAGGGGTTGATCGTGTTCGTGGGCGATCCCCCCTCCGAGGAGCTTTGGCTGGCGGTCGAGCTCTTCGATCAGCGGCGGACCCCGCTGGCCGCCGCCGCCATCCAGATCAACTCGCACGATCTCGAAGGATGGGGGGTGGCCTCGGTCCAGGCGTCGCTCGAGACCGCCGTCGATCCCCCCTACCGGCTCCGGGTGCGCTACCTTGAAAAGAGCCTGCCCGCGCTGGCCGAGTGGACGCTCGGGCCGAAGCCTTCGGAAATCAAGCCTTGGAATCAAAAAGAGTTGCGGTCGTCCTCCTGAGCGGAGGGATGGATTCCGCCGTCGTCCTCGCCATCGCCCGCTCGGAGGGTTTCGGCTGCGAGGCGCTCAGCTTCGATTACGGCCAGCGTCACCGCTACGAGCTCGATTCGGCCCGCCGCGTCGCGGACTCGCTGGGCGCGCGCGGGCACACCCTCCTGCCCATCGACATGCGGGCCATCGGCGGCAGCGCGCTGACCGACGACATCGAAGTTCCCAAGGACCGCTCCGACATCGGCGAGGTAATCCCGGTCACCTACGTTCCGGCGCGAAATACGGTTTTTCTGAGCTACGCCCTCGCGCTGGCCGAGGTGAAGGGGGCGTGGGATATTTTCATCGGGGTGAACGCGCTCGATTACTCGGGGTATCCCGATTGCCGGCCCGAGTACATCGAGGCCTTCGAGCGGATGGCGAACATGGCGACGAAGGCGTCGGTGGAGTCGGACGCCTCGTTACGGATTCACTCTCCGCTGGCCCAAATGCGGAAGGTGGACATTGTGCGGAAGGGGGCCGAACTCGGCGTGGATTTCGCCCTGACGCACTCGTGCTACGACCCAGGGGCGGAGGGTCGCTCCTGCGGGCGATGCGACGCCTGCCGGCTCAGGCTCAAGGGCTTCGATGAGGCCGGGATGAAGGACCCGCTTTCCTATCTCGCCTGATTTCCTTTAAGGAAATCGAATTCGCTCTCCGGAGGCCCCGGGATATTGACAGGGCGGGCGAGGAACGCTAGTTAGATGAGTTGTTCCGACCCCCTTTTCCGGTTTTGAAGTGCGCTTGGCGGCTTCGGGCGAAATTATTAGGCATCATTCCCAGGGAGATCATAGATGCAATATCCATTTACCGATGAGCAACTGGCGCTGGCCGACATGGTGGGCGACTTCATGGAGCGAGAGGTCGCCCCCGTCGCCGCAGAGATCGACCGGCGGCCCGATCCGAAGGACTGCTACCCGGGCGAGCTGATCAACAAGGCCTCGAAGCTGGGCATCCGGACGTTGGCCGTTCCCGAGGAGTGGGGCGGGGCCGGGGCCGACACGACGACCAAGGCGCTGTGCCTCTGGCGGGGCGGGCAGACCGAGATCGGGGTCATCAAGTGCCTGAGCCAGTGCTGGAAGATATCGACCGTCATCGCCAGGCTCGGAACCGAGGCGCAAAAAGGAAAGTGGCTCAAGGGCTTCGTCGAGGACGACGATTGCGTCGGCTCTTTTTTAGTGACCGAGCCCGACTACGGCTCGGACAACATCTACCGCCAGCCGGGCGCGCATCTCGGGCTGAAGACCTCGGGCGTCCGGGACGGCGACCACTGGATCATCAACGGGGCCAAGCGGTTCACCTCGCTGACGAGCTGGGCCAAAATTCTCATCGTCTTCGTCCGCACCGACCCGAACGCCGACCTTCAGGAGGGGACGACCTGTTTTCTCGTCCCCGGGGACGCGGAGGGGGTCACCTACGGCCGGGTGCACGACAAGATGGGCTACCGCCTCTACCCGAACGCCGAGAGTTTTTTCGACAACGTGCGGGTGCACAAGGACGACATTCTCGGCGAGGTGAACCAAGGCTATCGTGTCCTGGCCACGGTCTTCCGGGGAAGCGCCGAGCTGGCCGCCTGCAACACCGGCCTCGCGCGGGGGATCTTTAATTTCTGCAACCAACACGTCAAGGATCGCGTCCAGGGCGGGGTGCCCATCATCCAGCACCCCACCGTCCAGCACATGATGGCCGAGATGCTCATGAACATCGAGGTCGCCGAGCAGTTCATGTGGCGCATCTGCTGGGGCGCCGACAACGACGAGACCTACAACTCGCGCTTCACCCGCTACGGCAAGGTGTTCAGCGACCAGATGGGGCTCAAGACCATCGCCCTGTCGACCGACATCCTCGGCGCCATCGGCATCATGAAGGACAACCCGGTCGAGAAGATGATCCGCGACCTGATCACCTTCCTGCACGGCGACGGCACCGACTCGCTCACCCTGCTTCGCGCCGCGCAGACGCTCGATGAGCCGGTTTAGGCAAAGGAGATTGCTTTGTGGTGGATAGTGAAAAATTTCTAGAAGGCATGAGTCGAAAAATTAGATCCGAAAAATAGGCAAACAGTTATTTGCATCAAGAGTTGCTAATTGGGGATCCGTTGGTGAAATTGAATCCCGGGCATACACTTGTGCTCACTGAGGGGATCCCCTCAGTTCTCAGAATGGATACGTAGCCACAGGTGCAGTGGGCAATACGGTATACCCTGGGGGGTGGATTTATATTTGCCACCACTGTTGAAAACCTACGTATTTTGGGCCAAGTGAAGAGCAAATACCGGCCCCTGCTCCTGGCAATTCCATCAAAAAAATACCTGAACCTCTCGATGAACTATATGAGCAAATACGCAGAGCCATGGGTGTAAACGCATACGCCCTTGCTGTGATGGGTTGTCGAAAAATTTTGATGGCTATCGCGGTGCAAGAAGGAGCCAAGGAGGGAGAAAATTACCTATTCTACGTCGATCATATCGCCGAAATGGGTCTTGTTCCGCCGAGAGCTAAGGGGATGCTCGATAAGGTGCGGAAGTTAGGAAACGCGGAAAATCATAAAATTGCAATGGCGACTCAAGAGGAAGCGGTCGAGCTTCTCCAGTTTTTGGAAATGATTTTGAAAATCAATTACGAATATGCCACGGATGAACCAAAGGGAGATGGGTCCGAAACTGGCGGGGAGGGCACCTGAAATCATGGACCTGATGCTTCAGGACAAGGTGGCGATGGTCTCGGGCGGGAGCCGGGGCATCGGCTTTCACATCGCGCGCGATCTGGCCGCCGAGGGCTGCCACGTCATCATCGGCGGCCGTGGCGAGAAGGACCTCAAGGACGCCCTCAACGAGATCGGCGGCCAGGCGAGCAGCAGCCGCGCCGCCTCCTTCCGGGGGGACATCACCGAGAAGGGCGTTCCCGAGAAATTCCTGAACGAGGCGCTCGATTTCTTCGGCGGGGTTGATATTCTCGTCAACAACGTCGGCGGTGGAAACCCCAAGACCCTCCTCGAGTCCACCGACGAGGACTGGGCCCAGGCGTTCGAGTTCAATCTCTTTCACTCCGTCCGGATGTCGCGTCTCGTGATTCCCGAGATGAAAAAGCGCGGGGGCGGCTCGATCCTCAACGTCGCCTCCATTTACGGGCGTGAGTCGAAGGGGGCGATGACCTATAACGCCTCGAAGGCGGCCCTGATCGGTTTCACGAAATCCCTCGCCAGGGAAACGGCCGGGGACAACATCCGCGTCAACTCGATTTGCCCGGGCGGGATACTTTTTCCCGGCGGGTTGTGGGAGCGCCGGATCGCCGAGGCCCCCGACGGTCTTCAGGGTTACCTCGACTCGGATTTCCCCCTGGGCCGGTTCGGCCGCCCCGAGGAAGTCTCATCGGTCGCCGTCCTGATGTCGAGCCCTCGGGCGAGTCTCGTCCACGGCGCCTGCTGGACGGTGGACGGCTGCCAGAGCCGCTCGAATATTTAGGTCATTTTCTTTCGTATAAAGGATTCGAAATGGACTTCATGCTAGAGGACAAAGTCGCCATGATCTCGGGCGGCAGCAAGGGGATCGGATTCAACATCGCCCGCGATCTGGCCGGAGAGGGGTGCCACGTCGCTATAAGCGGCCGTACCCAGGCCGACATCGACGAGTCTTCGGGCGCGATCGCCGCGCTGAGCCGTGGCCGCGCGCTCGCCTTTCGCGGGGACATGACCCAAAAAGAGGATTGCGAGGAGTTCTTTAAAGCGGCTGTGGATGAATTCGGCGGGGTGGATATTCTGGTGAACAACGTCGGGGGCAGCGACCCGAAGACCCTGCTCGAGACGGACGACGAAGACTGGGCGACAGCCTTCGATTTTAATCTCCATAATGCCGTCCGCCTCTCGCGGTTCGTGATCCCCGAGATGAAAAAGCGCGGCGGGGGCTCAATCCTCAACATCGCCTCCATCGCGGGGCGCGAATCGGGCTCTGCGATGACCTACAACGCGTCGAAGGCGGCGATGATCAGTTTTTCGAAGGCGCTGGCGCAGCAGGTCGCCAAGGACAACATCCGCGTCAACTCGCTCGCGCCGGGCAGCGTCCTTTTCCCCGGTGGGGTGTGGGAGCGGCGGATCGCCGCCTCGCCCGACGGCCTCAAGGGCTGGATGGAGTCGGCGATGCCTTTTGGGCGTTTTGGGCGTCCCGAGGAGATATCCTCGGTCGCCACCTTCATGGTCAGCCCCCGGGCCAGCCTGGTGCATGGCGCCTGCTGGGCTGTGGACGGCTGCCAGAGCCGCTCGAACATATAGCCGCCGCCCGCCCGCGCCGACTCAGTCGACTTGGCTTTCGCCTATGAAAATAAAGGAGTTATCCCACTCGGCCGGGGGCGCTTCGGCCTTCTCTTCGGCGGGGGGCGCTTCCTCCTTAACATCAGGAGGAGTCTCCTTGTCTTCGGGGGATTTCTCCTCGGGCTCTCCTGATTGATCGAGATCGAAATTTTCGCCTTCCCCGGTGGGAGCTTGCCCAGCGGCAGGTTCCGCCTCGGGCGCGGGTTTGGCGCCGGGGGCATCCCCTGTTTC
>NYYB01000171.1 GCA_002685755.1 Nitrospinota bacterium | reverse complement strand
TTTGCCTGGCCGGGGGTGGGCCGTCTGACGGTTCAGGCGATCCACAACCGCGACTTCCCAATTGTGCAGTCGGCGGTGTTCCTCATGGCATCGACGTTCGTGATAATTAATATGTTGGTGGATATCATCTACACCTATCTTGACCCGAGGATTGAATTGCGATGAGCCATGAAGGGCTCGCCCCGGCCGCCCGTGAACGGGATTTTGAGGATGAGCTTCCGGATCGAAACCGCTTGGCGGGGCTGGCGAGTTCGTTGCGGAAGCAAAAATTCGCCATGCTGGGTCTGGCGATCTTGATGGTTGTGATGCTGATGGCGCTGACGGCCCCGGTGATATCGCCAATGAGTCCGACGGCGCATTCGCTCTCGCGGGTGTTGAAGCCCCCGATGTGGAACGGCGAGGGCCACGTTTTCATCCTGGGGACGGACCACCTGGGGCGCGACCTCCTGAGCCGGATCATCTACGGGTCGCGGGTCTCGCTGATCGTAGGGTTTTTCTCGGTGGTGTTTTCGGGCGCGATCGGTCTGTTTGTGGGCCTTGTGGCGGGCTACTTTGGAGGTAAGGTCGATTACTTGCTGATGCGCTTGGTGGACTTTGTGCTCTCCTTCCCTTTCATCTTGCTGGCACTGTCAACAATCGCGATCTTGGGTCCGAGCCTTCAGCTAATTATTGTGATGCTCTCACTGCGGCTCTGGACGGTTTACGCGCGCGTGGTGCGGGGTGCGGTTCTCTCGTTGCGCGAGATGGAGTTCGTGGTGGCGGCGGTGGGGATCGGGAGCAGCCACATGCGGGTGTTGTTCCGCCATATCCTTCCGAACGTGTTAGCTCCTGTGGTCATTATTGGCTCGCTCTACCTGGGGCGGATGATCATCATCGAGGCGGGCCTGAGTTTCCTGGGCCTGGGGGTTCCCCCGCCAACACCGACGTGGGGAGGACTGATGGCCGAAGGTCGTTCCTACCTGTACGTGTCGTGGTGGATCGTGGCGTTTCCGTGTCTGGCTATCACGCTGACGGCGCTGGGAGCGAATCTGGTGGGGGATTGGCTGCGTAACGTGCTCGATCCCCGGCTGCGGGTCCGGTAGGAGTATTTTCGCACAGAGAATCATTGAAGGGCATAGTGATTTTTAAAATAAAACGTGTGTATGATTAATTGCTGATCCGGTGGCCATGGCTGTCTGAAGCAGACTTCGGCATTATGACTGTCACGTAGAATTTCTCAAAATCGCCTGGGCAGGCGAACATGTGCATGGCGAATTACTAATTCGCCATCACACCGTCTCCTTTTCAACGATCGGCGAACCGCAACATCTCTTTCAAGCCAAACTTGAGCCAGGAGAAACATCCTGAAAAATCATCCGACAATTGAATAAGAATATCTATTCCTGTCGGCAAAACCTGAAATTTCTCGCCCGCAATAAGAAGCCATGGAATTGGGAAACAACGTTTTTTGCATATGGATTCCGGCAAAAAAGGCCCTCTAGGGCCAAATAGCTGATTTTAATGCCGCTAAATCCACCTGAAACTCATTAGTCGAAGATCAGCATGGCAGGCGGACCGAAGACCCGGAGTCCGGACGGGGGGGGCTGCCGGCGCTGCTACTAAGAAGTCAGATCTCCATAAATATTAAGCGTCAGGGAGGTCAAGAGTTAGGGGGCTCGATAAAAAAAGACTCTATCTATCAAGAGCCATGTTATACGTGATTCCAAAACCACATTCCTGAAGATTGCCCTGCTTGAAACGCGGGCACTTGGAATCCGGTAGCTACTTTTCCGCCCCTGCAGGTAACTTTGGTATGCTCGGAAACGCGCCGTCCAGCCGGACATCGTTCACGCTCGATCATGGCTCGTCCCGGATAGCGGTTATGGTGCGGTTAGGGTGAGTCATCTATTGTTAATTACCATTTTGTGCTTATATTTTGTCAGGGGAGGAATAAGCATGCCGAAGATATTTCATCATAACGCTTTGATGGTTTATTGGAGGGTCGGTTAATGGTTGACATGAGACTGACGGACGAACAACTGGAACTCCAAAGTCTTGTCAGGGAGTATTCCAGAGAAGTGCTGAAACCGATTGTCGCCGAATGCGACCGAAAATCCCAAAGCGACCCCGCGGGGTGTTTTCCATTGGATGCCCTCAAGGCAGCATCGAAGCTTGGGCTTCGAACGCTGGGGCTTCCCAAAGAACTCGGCGGAAGAGATATCGATACTCTGACTCATTGCATCCTGCTGGAAGAGGTGATGGCGGTCGATCCGGGTTTCGCCGCTACGTTTCATCAGGTATGGAGACTGGCGCAGCACATCGGCAGGGAGGGGACGGAAGAGCAGAAGAAAAAATTTCTGATCCCTTTTGCCGAGGATGATACCTGCCTGATTTCCATCGGGCAGACGGAACCTGAGTCGGGTACGGACAACACTTTTCCCTATAGAGGAGTGGACGGCGGAATCAAACTCTCCGCCGTCAAGCAGGGCGGTGAGTGGGTGCTGAACGGAACAAAGCACTTCGTCGCCTGCGCATCACTCGCCAGGATATTTATTGTCCTCGGCAGGACCGACCCTCATGCGCCGGCGCCGGATGGGGCCACTCAATTTCTCATGTGGGGGGACACTCCGGGGTTCAGGATTGGCCGCACCCACGACAAGTTGGGCGGGGCTCTTCTCATGAATGCCGAACTCATATTGGAAAATGTCCGGGTCCCGGAATCGGACATTTTAATGGGAGTAAACGAGGGTTTTTCCGACAAGGCGAGACACTACGGGAGAGGCGCCCCGATGGTCGCCACTTTCGGATTGGGAACCGCCAGGGGGGCTTACGAGGCGGCCCTTTCCTATGCACGCGAGACGAGCCGGCGCGGGAAGCCTCTTATTCAAAACGATGCAATCGCCATGCGCCTGGCCGACATGCTCATGCTGATCGAAGCGACGAGAAGCGCGATTTGGAGGGCGGCATGGGCGGTGGACAACCGGGAATACTACCTTCAGCGGGACTCAGCCATCGCAAGTTATTTCAGCACTGTTTGTGCGAGGTCGGTGTGCGAAAACGCCATGCAAATTTTCGGAAAAGACGGTTATACGCGCAAATTTCCCGCGGAAAAATTTCTTCGGGATGCGCTTATGACAAACCACATTAACAATACGGTAGATGTCAGGCTGCTGAAAATCGGCAGATCTCTTGCCGGCGAGCTTGTTTCCTCACTTTAAAAATTAAAATTATTTCTCCTTTACAGGGAAGGGAGCTTTCGTCATGGTGGATTTCATTCTTACCGAGGAACAGGCCGCCCTGAAAGAACTGTGCCGTAATTTTGGAGAGCAGCAGCTCCAGCCGATTGCGGATGAACTCGACAAAAAGGCGGGCGAGGACCCCGAAGGGCCGTTTCCCTGGGGTGTCTTAAAGGAGTTTTCATCTCTGGGGCTCAAGAATTTGCCGCTCCCCGAGAAATGGGGCGGGGCAGACATGGGCGTGCTGACCCACTGTGTTTTACTGGAAGAATTCATGGCCGCGGAGGCCGGTTTCGCCGCCGCCGTACACCAGTCGTGGAAGTTAGCGGGTCTTATCGCCGAGTGTGGAACGGAAGAGCAAGTATCAAAATATATTCCCATATTTTCACAAGACGATACCTTCTTGATGGGAGACGGAACGCTGGGCCCGATTTCATCGCCGGAGGATCTTCGTCTGGCTGCTACGCGCGAAGGTTCTGGCTGGGTGATCGACGGGAATAAACGATTTGTGGCTTGTGGGCCGCTGGCAAAACTCTTCATCGTCGATGCCAAAGTGACCGGCGCGGCCGGCGGTATGGGAGAGACAATCACCTGTATCGTTCCGAAAGAAACCTCAGGCGTCAGGCCGGGAGAAGTTCACGACAAAATGGGGACAAGACTTTTTCTTGAATCCGAACTGGATTTTGAGAAATGCCGGATTCCCGGGGAAGAGGTGCTCTCCGATGGTGGAGGAAACGGCTCGGGCGCGAAGAGCCGGTACTTCGCGAAAATCGCGCCTACGTTGGGTGCATTTGGAGTTGGTATCGCCCGGGCCGCTCTAGAGAAGTCCATCGAACACACCCTGGAGCGGGTCCAGGGCGGAAAGCCCATCTTCGAACATGATGTTGTTTCCTTCCGGCTCGCGGAGATGAAAGTCGATGTCGATGTGGCACGCGATTTGGTTTGGAGGGCCGCCTGTCATTCGGACGATCAGCGAGATTACGATCCCAGGCTTGGGCTTACTTCCGTTCTTTTCGCCTCTCAGATGGCGCCTCGGGTATGCGACATGGCCATCCAGCTTTTTGGGGGGTACGGCTTCATGCGCGATTACCCGGTACAAAAATACTGGCGGGACGCGCTCATGTGTCTCTTCCACGGCGAGACACACGACACGGCCCGATTAAAGCTCGGCAGGCTCATGGAAACAGAGCATATCTGAGGGAGGCGATACCGTGCGCGCAATGGTGCTTCATCAGTTTTCATCCCCTCTCCGGATGGAGAATGTTCCCGATCCTCAGGCCGGGCTGGATGAGGTGGTGGTGAAGGTAAAGGCCTGTGCTCCGGACATGCTCGATGTCAAAACGCGGGCCGGGCAGTCGAATGTCACACTTCCCCGTATCCTGGGGCACGAAATCGCCGGAGAAGTGGCCGAGGCCGGTGCATCGGTCAAGAATGTTCGTGTGGGGGATAGGGTTGCCGTTTACGATTATTTGAATTGCGGTGCCTGCGAGTTTTGTTGGAATGGCCGGGAGACGCTGTGCAGGAACAACAAAGGAATCGTAGGGTTGGCGATTGACGGGGGATTCGCCGATTACGTGAAGGTCCCCGGAAGAAATGTGTTGCCCATCCCTCCGGATGTCTCGGACGAAGCGGCGACGACACTCGTAAGCCCAGTCTCCACTTCTCTCCATGCCCTGAGAGAGCGGGCCAAGGTCTCGCCCGGAGATAATGTGCTCATCGTTGGCGCGGCGGGTGGGGTGGGTATCCATATGGTGTAGATGGCGCGGCTATTTGGAGCAAGAGTTATCAGCGCGGATGTTTCCGGCGAAAAAATCGAAAAGACAAAAAAATATGGAGCCGAAGCTGTCATCAACACCTCCGAGAGGCCTTTTGATGCATCTTTTGACGAGGCAGTCACAGAGGCCGCCGGCGGGACTGGAGTGCAAGTGGTCATTGATCTTTATGGCTCATCCAAATCTCTCGCGGCATGCTATCGATGTCTCGACACCGCGGGAACACTGGTACGCATCGGATCTAGAGTCGGCGACCGGCTGGAGATCGATCCCGAGGCCCTTACGATGAAGGAAGTTGTCCTCACCGGTTGCCGCTACAACACCAAGGAGGAATTCAACAAGTCGCTCGAGTTGGTCAGGGCCGGGAAAATCGAGCCTGTGGTTTCGTTTTCGTTCTCTTTATCGGAGGTGAACGATGTTCTCGACAAGCTTGAGCTGAACCAGGTGTTTGGAAGGGGAGTCGCGGTTTTATAGAGGGAGGAAAGATGGATGGCATCAGGCGAATAGCCGTCATTGGCGGCGGATACGTGGGCCAGGGGTTGGCGATCCAGTTTGCTCGTGGGGGCTATCAGGTATCCATCTACAACAGGTCGCGGCAAAGTTCCTCCTCGGCGATGGAGAGAGTTCGTTTCTACCTTGATCTGTTCGAAGACAATGGACTGTACACAGGCAAGGAAGCTCAAGAAGCGCTCTCCCGCATCCATCCGGTGATTGACTTCGAGGAAGCTGTCTCGGCCGCGGACTACGTAATGGAGTCCGTATCGGAGGATCTTCCGTTAAAACAGGAGATTTTCGAAAAGCTTGACGCCCTTTGTCCGCCCCACACCGTCCTCGCCTCGGACACATCCGGACTTCGGCTTACGGAAATCGGGAAAAACGCCAGACGAAAAGATAAGTTGATAGTCGCTCATCATTATACGCCCACTCCCCTCAGGCCGGTGGTGGAAGTCGTCAGGGGAGAGGAAACCTCCGAGGATACTTATCGACTCACCAAAAAACTTCTGGAAGAAATTGGCAAGGATGTCGTTTTGGTTAAGGAGACCCTTGGTCATATCGGCGTGAGAATTTCGACAGCTATCAGGCGAGAGGCGATTTACATGCTGGAGAGAGGAATCGCCTCGCCCGAGGACATTGACAAGGTGGCCTACAATTTCGGGATTCTGCCGGTTTTTGCCGGGATGGACGCTTCCGGTCTTGATGTCTTTATGAATATCCATGGATATCTTCAAGGGGACCTGGACAATAGGGATTCTCCTTCTTCGCTTTTGAGGGAAAAAGTGGAGAAAGGAGAACTGGGAATCAAGAGCGGTCAAGGGTTTTATCGCTGGGACGAGGATTCGGCGAAGAAAACGCTAGATAAAAGAATCAAAATACTCATCCTGCGAATGAAAGAACGCGAGATTTTCTAAGGGCGGGATTTTTGATCCGCATGTGCATAGCGAATTCTTGCTCAAGCGGCGATTGGTGTTTGAAATAAACTCCGGCAATGTGACTTGCACGCAAAATTTCTCTTATCTGCTTGATTGGTCGGTCACTTCGATTTGAGTGCCGGCAGCAGGTTGTATCAAAAAGAGTATTCATAAATTCTCGGAGCCACAAGAAGTGGTGCCGCGACGAGATCGGGCGTCCAATATATCCTCTGCTTTCAACTCGAGAAGGTTCATTGTCTCGGCCCGCTCGCACCCGGAGATATCGAGATTATCCAGTTCCTCGAGCTGGCGCATCAGGAGGCTTACTCCGGCCGCCAGGCCATCGAGGCGGTCCGGGTCAACCCGGTGGCCGATCCCGCTGGCGATTTTTTCAATGTCATCGACGGAAATTTCGGCGGGCTCGTCACCCCCTCCCGGAGCGGACGAAACGGGTGAGAATCTTTCTTGTCCTTGGTCTTTATCTTCCATTGAAGGACGTTTGTTCCACAAAGGTCTCCTTTTTTCAAAAGCAGCGCCCACACCCAGAATCATAGCCTCCTCACCCCACCTTCCGGCTATCTGAAGGCCTACGGGTAGGCCTGCCTTTGTAAAACCACATGGAATCTGGAGCGTTGGATTGCCGATTGTGCTGAAAGCCGCCGTGCAATTGCTGACGGCCCCCCAGACTTTCATTCCATCCAGGCAGTCTTCAATAGAAGGTGGTGCGATAGCGGAGGTCGGCGTCAAAATCGCGTCCACCGACTGAAATACCTCGGCCGCCTGACGAATAAAAAGCGTCCGGGCGCGCTGGGCCTGAACATAGCGCCAACCCGGAATAAACAGACTCTGCTCGAAGAAATCAACCCCCGGCGAAACATACTCATCGCGCCTGTCCCTTAAAAACTCTCGGTGGTGGTCGGCGCTCTCGGGCCCTACCACCGCGGTATAAGCGATTTGTCCGAGCTTCGCCCAGGGGATCTCAACCTCCCGGACTTTGGCGCCCATTCGCTCGAACTCGGACATCGCTTGACGGACTATTTCCTCGACTTCGGGCTCAAGGCCCGGCCAGAAATGGTTTGTGGGCATTCCGAATGTCA
>NYYB01000052.1 GCA_002685755.1 Nitrospinota bacterium | reverse complement strand
CCCGTTTCCGCGAACAACCAAAACCGGGCACTGGGCGTGACGAATGACGCGTTCGGCCACGCTGCCCATCAAAAGACGGTTGAGCCCCGTCGGGCCGTGGGTGGACATCACGATCAGATCGAAATTCCCATCCTTGGCCATTCGAAGGATTTCGTTCGTCGGATCGCCCATGATGGATTCGCATTTGACCTCCTGGCTGTCGCCCGCCTCGAGGGTAAGGGCTTCCAGTTCGGCCCTCGACTCCTCGAAAACCCGCTCGCGGATCAACTGCCAGTTCGCGTGGAGCATAGTGGAATGCCCATAGGTGTCGGGCATCGAGGGCTCCTCGGTGACATGGAGAGCCGTCACTTTGGCCCCCCGGATCTCGGAGATATCCAGGGCGGCCCTGAGGGCATCGATGCTGAATTTGAAGAAATCGACAGGCGCTAGAATTTTTTTGGGACTGAATCGCGTCATGGAACCACCCTCCGTTCAAGAAGGGAGGGCCCACACGGATACTGGTTAAATACGCATTTCCCGTGCCGGATTCGGTGCCCGGAAGGGAAAAACGAAGGGGGCGGCGGCTACTCGTCCGGGGCCAGGATGACCTTCAGACAGTCCCCCGTGCCGGTAATCTCGAGGCCCGCCTGGACCTGGGAGAGCGGCATCCGGTGGGTGATGATGTCGTCGATGGGTAGCTCGGTTCTCGAGAGCATGTCCAGCGCTGCCTCGAATTGCACCTGGGGATAGGCCCAGGAGCCGAGGATGTCCACATCCTTATTGCAGACCTGGTGGGGCCGGATCTCGACCCCGCCCGGGTCTCCGTAGTGGCCCACCTCGATGAGCTTGCCCCCCCGGCGGACCAGGTCCAGCCCCTCCTCGAAGGGCGCAGGAACGCCCGCCGCCTCGACCACGACATCGGGACCCACCCCGTCCGTCCACGAGAGCACCTGCTCCTTTCGCTCCTCGCGGGAGAGCGCCGAGGGATTCACCGTTTTTGTCGCCCCGAATTTTTGGGAAAACCCGAGCCGCTCCTCCGACAAATCGACGGCGATGATCTCCCCCGCCCCCATGTTCCGGAGCGAGGCCACCACGAACAGTCCGATCGGCCCCACCCCCATCACCGCGCACCGGGAGCCCGCGCCAAACCCCTCGCCCGCGTAGGGCACCCCCGGCGAGAGGGCGCGGCTGACCGCGCGCTGGGCCACCGCGAGCGGCTCGGTCATGGCCGCGCGTTCCATCGAGAGGCCCTCGGGGACCTTGAGGACGAAGGCGTCGCCCGGTACGTAGACATACTCCGAGAAGGCCCCAAAGAGATGAGGCGCCTCGGCCGAGGTCCTGAAACCGAACACGCTGCGGTTCGGACAGAGTTGGGGCCGGTGGGGAACGTGGATGCAGTACCAGCACTTTCCGCACGCCTGGGTCCCCGGCACGACGGTGATGGCGTCCCCCTCTCTGAGCGGGCCGCCCACCACCTTCATCGACCGGTTCGCTTCGGGGCCGATGGACTCGATGACTCCGCTGAACTCGTGGCCCGGTATCACCGGCCATGAGAGATTCATTTTCCCGTTGAACATATGCTTGTCCGAACCGCATACCCCGACCGCCGATACTTTTAACAGAAGCGCGTCCTCGCCCACTTCGGGTTTGGGGTACTCGCGCAGGGCGATTTCACCGGGCTGGGTCATCGTGGCGGCCTGGACTGTAGACATCGGAAGGCTCTCCTAAATAAAAGGACTATTGAGATAAAAGGACCGTTGAGACAATAAAAAAATCGTTGGTTGTGTTGCAGAAGCAGGTTCACAACCGTAATCTAACGCATCTCCCCGGTGCGCAAAAGCCGCGCCGCCCGGAGCAATCGCCACGACAGATGGAGGAGGCGCCCTTGGCTCTCGAGAAGACGCTCGCCATATTCGGCTATCCGCTGGGCCATACCATGTCTCCGGTCATGCACAATGCCGCGGCCGAGGCGCTGGGGGAGCCTTACCGATTTCTGGCCTACGAGGTCCGCCCCGAAAACTTCGAAGCGGCCTTCCGGGGCTCCCTGGCGATGGGGTTTGGGGGAATCTGCATCACGATCCCCCACAAGATCGCCATCCACGGTCTCGTGGACGAGTTGAGCGAGGACGCCCGCGTCATGGGAGCGGTCAACGTGGTCACCTTCGGCGAGGGCGGAAAAACGACGGGCCACAACACCGACGGCATCGGCTGTGCGCGCGCGCTCGAGGAGGAAACCGGCGAAACCCCCGAGGGGAAGCGGTGCCTCCTGATCGGAGCCGGCGGGGCCGCCCGGGCGGTGGGCGTGAAACTCGCCCAGAGCGGAGCCGCCCACATCGAGATTCGAAACCGGACGTCCGAAAAAGCCGTGGCGCTCGCCCGATTCATCGAGACGAACATCCCCGGCGCGAAAGTCTCGGGCGGCGGGCTCGGCGATCTGGCCGGAGCGGCAGCGGACCGCGAGATCATAGTCAACACCACGAGCCAGGGAATGAAGGGCGACCCCGAGCGCGAGTCGGCCACCCCCCTTCCCGAGGAAGCCATCCCCGAGGGGGCCATCTGCACCGACGCCGTTTACAACCCGGTGGACACGGCGTTTCTCCTGGCGGCGAAGCGCCGGGGGGCCCGGACGGTGACCGGCATCGGTTGGTTCGTCAACCAGGGCGCGGCCGCCTGGAAATTATGGACCGGGACCGACATGCCCAAGGACCTGGTCCGAAGAAAAGTTCTCGAGGTGCTCGGCGCCGCTTAGCAGCCGGAGAGTTTCGCCCTGGCCCCGCAACCACCGCACACGATGAGGAACGAAAGCATGACCGCACCACTCGACGGCCTGAGAGTTTTGGACCTTTCGCGAATCCTGGCCGGGCCCTTTTGCACGATGATGCTCGGCGACATGGGCGCCGAGGTTATTAAGGTGGAACATCCCAGGGTCGGGGACGACACCCGGAGCTGGCCGCCCTTCTACGATGGAGGCGAGAGCACCTACTTCCAGTCGGTCAACCGAAACAAAAAAAGCCTGACGCTCGACCTCAAGGCCGAGGAAGGGAAGCGAATCCTTCGCAAGCTCGTGGAGAAATCCGACATCTTCCTTCAAAACTTCCGGCCCGGCGCTATCGAGCGCCTCGGCCTGGGCTACGAGGAGATGAGCGCCCTCAACCCACGCCTGATCTACGCCTCGGTGTCGGGCTACGGCCAGACGGGCCCGAACCGGGAGCGCCCCGCCTACGACATTCTCCTCCAGGCCGAGGGCGGGCTGATGAGCATCACCGGGGAGGCCGACGGGATTTCCTGCAAGACCGGGATCGCACTCGCCGATCTGACGACGGCCCTGTTCGCCATCCAGGGGATCCTCCTCGCCGTGATCGCGCGGGAGAAAACCGGGCGGGGCCAGTTCATCGACATGGCCATCCAGGACGGCCAGGCCGCCCTCATGAGCCACGCCGCCGGGAATTTCTTCGGGACCGGAGTCTCGCCGGGCCGGATGGGAAACCGCCATCCGAGCATCTGCCCCTACCGGGATTTCACCTGCTCGGACGGCGCGCTCATCGTCGCGGCGGCCAACGACAGCCTGTGGGACCGCTTCGCCCGCGCCATCGGACGGGCGGATCTGGCCGACGACCCGAGGTGGAAGACGAACGACGACCGGGTGAAAGGGCGCGAAGAACTCGAGGCGGAGATCGACAAAATCCTCGCGGAAAAGACCCGCGCAGAATGGGGGGAAGTCGTTTCCGGGGCGGGGGTCCCCTGCGGGCCGGTAAAGAACATCGGCGAGGTCGCCTCGGACCCACAGGTCCTCCACCGAGAGATGGTCATCGAAATGGAGCACGCCAAGACGGGCACGCTCCGGATGATGGGAATCCCGGTCAAGCTCTCGGACACGCCGGGGGAAGTGAAGCTGCCCCCGCCGATACTCGGCGAGCACACCGGAGAGATCTTGGGAGACCTCCTGGGCGAGCCGGGAGAGCGGATCGCCGCCCTGAGGGAGAGCGGCGTGATCTAGGCGGCTTCCGTCCCGGATGATAACCGGATAGGATGAGAGCGGAAAAAGACCTATCGTCATCAAAAATTTCGGGGGAAAGGGCGGGGCCCTGCGAACCATTACCTATACCGCGAACTTCACGCTGGCGACGACACTGTGGTGCGTGAACCGGTGCGGCTACTGCAGCTTCAGGAGCGACGCGCCGATCATGGCGTCCCTCGATGAGTGCGAGCGGATCGGCCGGGCGGCCCTCGAGGAGGGCGCCGTCGAGGCCCTGATCATGACCGGTGAGGGAATCGATCGCCACCGCGGTCTCCGCGACCAGCTCGCCGGCTGGGGCTTCGGCTCCTACGCCGCCTACATCGCCGAGATCTGCCGCCGCTACCTCGATATGGGCCTCCTCCCCCACACCAACATCGGCACCCTCGAGGAGTGGGAACTCGAACTCCTCAAACCCTATAACGTGAGCATGGGCATGATGGTCGAGACCGTCAGCCCAGAGGCCACCCGCATCGCCCACCGCTCGGCGCCGACAAAAACCCCCGAACTCCGCCTCGCCAGCCTCGAGGCCGCCGGCCGCCTCGGCATCGCCTTCACGACGGGAATCCTCATCGGCATCGGCGAGAGCCCCGGCGAGCGTGTCCGGGCGCTCGAGGCCATCGCCGAGAGCCACGCCCGCCACGGCCATGTCCAGGAGATCATCCTCCAGCCGCTCAATCCCCAGGAGGAAACCCCGATGGCCCGGTGGACGAGGCCCGGGGACGAGGAGATCGCCGAGCTCATTCCCGAGGTCCGCCGTCTCATGCCCGGCGTCCACGTCCAGGTGCCGCCGAATCTGGTGGACGACCTTCCCGCGCTTCTCGCCGCCGGGGCGGACGATATCGGCGGCGTCGCCCACGAGCCCGACTACATCAACCCCGACCGGCCGTGGCCGAAACTGGGCGCACTCGGCGAGCGGCTGGCCCAGAGCGAAATGACGCTCCGGCCGCGCATGCCGATCTACGACGAATTCATCGAGGCGGACTGGTGTCCCGGCCCGGCCGCCGCCGCGCTCGACGCTCAACTCGCCCGCCGCGCCGAAGCCTGCGCCGGCGCGCTGGAGACGACATGACCTCTCCCTCCACGGCAGAAATCCTCGACGCCCTCGAAGCCGGGGAGCCCCTTTCGGTTTCCAGCGCCGGTGCGCTGATCGAAGATCCCTCCACCGGAGCCAACGATCGGCTCAACGCCCTCGCCGACGCCGAGCGGAAAACCGCCGTCGGCGACGAGGTGAGCTACATCGTCAACGCCAACGTCAACTTCACGAACGTCTGCTACACGGACTGTAAGTATTGCGGCTTCTACCGCCGGCCCAAGGACCCGGACGCCTACACCCACGACGACGATGTCCTGCGCGGGAAATTCGCCCGCGCCAGGGAATTCGGAGTCACCGAAATCTGCATGCAGGGGGGCCTCACCCCCGCCATATCGCTCGACCGCTACGAGGAAGTCCTGCGGCTGGCACGGGAGGAAATCCCCGGCGTCCATATGCACGCTTACTCGCCGGCCGAGATCGATCATATCCAGCGCAAGACCCGCCTTCCCCTCGAGGTGATTCTCAAGAGGCTCAAGGAGGCGGGCCTGGGCTCGATACCCGGAACAGCCGCCGAAATCCTCGTCGAGCGCGTGAAGAAAATGATCAGCCCGATGCGCATCCCGGTGGAGCGCTGGTGCGAGATCATCCGCACGGCGCACGCGGTCGGAATCCCCACTACCTCGACCATCATGTACGGACACATCGAGTCGCCGGCCGACGTGGCCGAACACATGGGAATCCTCCGCGCCATCCAGGAGGAGGCCCCGCCCGACAGCGGCGGGCGCATCACCGAGTTCGTCCCCCTGCCGTTCATTCCCTACGACAATGAGATGGGCGCCGAATTCGACATCTCGGATGTGGCGGACCTCGACTATATCTTCCGCATCCACGCCGTGGGGCGCCTCTTTTTCAAGGACCATATCAAGAACATCCAGGTGGCCTGGCCCAAAATCGGAATCGCCGCCGCGAAAAAAGCGCTGTCGCTCGGCGTCAACGACATGGGCGGCACCCTGATCGAGGAGAACATCACGCGGGAGTCTGGGGGCGAGTACGGCCAGGCCCTGACCGTCGGGCAATTCCGGGAAGCCATCGCCGCCGCCGGCCGCGTTCCGGTGCAGCGTTCGACGACCTACGAGCGCATCCCCGAGGACGATCCGCGCTACCGCCCCCCCCGGCCCGGAGACGATGCGATGCTCGGGGACGGCGCCTCCGGAGGCGAGAAGCTGCTCTCCCTGGGCCTTCCCTCGAAAATCTGATTTTCCTGCCCGAGGTAGCGGTGAGCGACATTTTTTTTCATCCCCTGTTCAAGGACATGATGAACGATGTGGTCGAGGCGGGAAGTTGCTGCCAATGCGGCATCTGCGTTCTGGTGTGCCCTCACAACGTCATCGAATACGTGGACGGCTACCCGAAGCAGACGGCCAAGAAGACCGCCGCGTTCGATTTTTGCGGAATCAGCGAGGGGATCGGCTGCGATGTCTGCGCCTCGGCTTGCCCGAGGTTGTGGCCGCGGGAGATTCATCTGCGGGACGCCCATTTCGGGGACCAGCGCCCCTGGGAGGGGATTTTCGGGGTTTACCGGCACGTTTTCGTTGCGCGAACCCGGCGCGAGGACATCATGGAGCGGGCGCAGGACGGGGGAATCGTCACCGCCCTCCTCTCGTGGGCGCTGGAGAGCGGGCGAATCGACGGCGCCGCCGTCTCGGCGGTCGGCGAGGACGACCCGCCCTGCTTCCCGAGCCCGAAGCTGGCCACCACCGAGTCGGAAACCAGGGGGAGCGCCGGAAGCTGGTACACCTACTGCCCGAACAACCTCGCGCTCTGGGAAGCCGAGGAGAAAGACCTCGGCAAAGTTGCCTTCGTCGGCGTTCCCTGTCAGATCACCCCGCTCCGCAAAATGGAGCTGATCGACCCCTCGTTTCTGCTCAGTCACAAAAAACGGCCCCAGCATATCGAGAAACAACGAGGGTTTCTGCGCGGCTATCAGGACAGGGTGGCGCTCCAGATCGGTCTTTTCTGCACCGAGGTGTTCAGGCCCGAGTTGATGACCGAAAAGATCGAAAAGGAAATGGGGATTCCTCTCACCGAGGTGACCAAGTTCAACGTAAAGGGCGATGTCCTCATCTATAAAAAAGACGGCGAGATGGAGACCCTCCCACTCCAGGAAGCGATGGAGAACTACCAGCGGCCCGAGTGCAGCCACTGCGGCGATTTTTCGGCCGAACTCGCCGACATCTCCTGCGGCGGGGCGGGCACGCGGGGCTGGACCATCGTGGTTCTTCGAACCCGGAAGGCCGAGGAAATATGGCGGGAGTTCGAGGGGAGCGGTCAGATCGAAACGATGCCGATCCGGGAGAACAAACGCGCCTGGAACATTCTTCAGATACTCGCGCGGCGGCAGCGGAGGCGCGTTCCCGAGGGCGGCCGCCGCAGCGGAACGGCTCCCGGTCTTCTCCAGTATCAACCTTGGAAGGAGGCCTCCTGCGCGGCGGCGGGAATGGCGGACAGTCCCAAAACCCCCGCCGAGTTGGAAGAGTGCCTCGCCGCCGCCTACCAGGAAGAAGACCGGCCCGAGCAGGTGGCGGGCTACATGGCGGGAAATCCCATACCGGGCGATCCGGGGGACCCGCCTCCCGGGGAGAAGCGAAAGCTTCCGCCCCCGCCCGCACCGGAGCAAGGGGGAGCGCCTCCAGGATGGACGCCAGACCGAACACCGGAATAAGCGAGACGGCGCTTTCTCCCGCGCTCGATGCGATATCGCTCGCGGACGCCCTCGCCGGCCGTCGCTCCGTCCGGCGCTTCTCGGACGAGCCCGTCGATCCCACCCTCGTCGAGGGCGCCATCGCGGCGGCCTGCCTTGCCCCCAGCCCGCACGGGAGCGCCCCGTGGAGGTTTTGCGTTCTCTCCTCCGAGGCCTCGAGGAGAAAACTCGCCGGGGAGATGGGGCGAGATTTTCTGCGCGACATGGCGGCCGAGGGCGT
>NYYB01000170.1 GCA_002685755.1 Nitrospinota bacterium | reverse complement strand
CGGAGAGCATGTTCTCTTCCTCATCGCGTCATGGCGCTATGATTTCAACCCCGAAGTCGTGAAATTATGGGGAGGCGCCAAGGACATAGAGGTTGTTTTTATCCCCCGGTTTGTCTTCGTCGGGCAGCTTTCCGAGAAAGGGCGGCTGATCCTCCCTTTTATCAAGCTCCATGACGTCATGGCGCAGGGACTTACGCGATGGTTCGTGCGCCTTGTGGGGCGAGGACGGATACGGTTTCAGAGCTTGCAGGACCTCTTTAGTGAAATGATAGAGATGAGCAAGGGTTTGACTTCATCACCTTATATGAAGCTGTGGGGCAAAGATCAGGCTATCTCCGTCAGCTATGCGGACCTGTTGATTCGGCAGCCGGCCTCGCCATTACGGATGCCTCTGGATATCAGGGAAAATTTTGGAAGCCTGTTCCGCGAGGCGTGGCATGCCTCGGGATATAAAGAAGAGCCCAAACTTTGCTGCCTTTACCTACGCTACGAAAAACCTTTTAGCGAAATAGCCCGCCTGAGAAATGGAGGCGAACTTGCCTCTGTCCTGCCCGCGATCAGACTTCTGAATGCCGCGGGATACCAGGTCGCCCTGACCGGGGACAGGGAGATGACCCCCGAGATCAGGCGGGAGTTCGGAGGAGGATTAATCGATGATGTCACCATTAACAGCGATCGGAATATCTACCAGCTCTATGCCGCATCCGAGGCGGATATTTTCATAGGGAATAATGGCGGAGGCTTGATTTTGTCCACCATTAATAAAATTCCCTGCCTTTTTCTGGACTGGTTTCCTACTTCTTACGGGCTCAGTCACTCGTGGTTTTATTTCAAATCGGCAACCTATAATGACGGCAGCCCGGTCCCCTATGAGCGGTTTCTGGGAGAGCATGCCTTCGACATCAACTGTTCATTTGGCACGCTAAGCCATATTACGGAGGAAGAGATCGCCGAAGCGGTGGAATCCTTTCTCCAGGATGTAAAAAATATAGACGCACCCGACCCCCATGCGGATGTGGCCGCCTTGATTCCCGAGGAGTCCATATTCCGCCGTTCCGGTTCACGGATATCCCCGGCCTGGGTCCACCGTAATGTTCCGGAGCAAGGGATGCCGCCGAGGGCCGGAGAGTCCAGATGAGAACCGTCGTGGCAGGGCCCAAGCGCGTGAAAAATCCGTCTGCGAAAAAATCGGGAACGGGCCGGTTTATGATCTATGCCGGAACAAGGTTTGATTTCGTCGCGGGTTGACGGCTGAAACGGGTAAATTCACGGGTATGTCTATTAAGCAAAGAATCAAAGACCTTATTTGCAACCTTATCTACTACAAGGTGATCCCCGGGCTTTCTAAGAGGGAGGTTCCTTATTCGCTGAATTGCCTTGACGAAAGTATTGTGTGTTTTGAATTAAGAGACGTGCAGGCGGGTGTTTTCTCGAAATACAGTACCGAATATTTAAATGAACAAAAGTTCCTCGATGCCTGTATCACGGTAAAAAACGGGCTGCCGCCAAGCGCTAAAAAGGTCTTTAGGGAAGATATGAGGCTGCGGTATTACACGTCCTGTAAATTTGCAAAAATAGCCAGCTCCCTGGAGGGATGTTTTGTCAGTATTGGCGTTTCTTTTGGAGTCACGTCGAGACTGATACTGGAATATACGTCTTCAAAGAAAGAGTATTGGCTGGTCGATGGCTGGGATGGCTACGACCCTCATAGGTCCAAAGTCATGAAAACGCATACGGCGCATGATGCATATTGCTCGAATATTAATGACGCAAAGGAAATATTTAGCGGCTATGACAAGGTCAGGATTGTTCAGGGTTTTGCGCCCGAGGCGCTGCACGGCATAGAGGCCGAAAAAATCTCTTTCCTGCATTTGGATACGACAGATCCAAAATGTGAGGCCGCATCCATAGAGTTTCTTTGGGACAGGATCGTTCCCGGCGGAATTATTGTTATCGACACGTTTAATCTGGGCCGCGGCTATGTGGAGGAATACTCGCCTCTCTTTAAGAAGCTTGGTTGCTCGGACGGTGTTATAGGGACAGCGCACGGGCAGGGAATAATTGTCAAACGATAGTCCCCACGAACAGCAATCATACGATTGATAAATTTTACAACAAGAAGATGATTCTTCGTGTGGGCCTTCCCAAGGCGGCGACGGCTTTTATGCGGCGGGCCGGGAAGGGACCATCGAAGCTTCAAAAAACGCGTGGACTGCGTTTGCAAGGCTTTTCCCGAAGCAAGTATCATCATAATCCTTCGTAACCAGATCGATTGGCTGACTTCCGTTTATCGAAACATCTTTGAATTGGGGCACGACATCAATCCAAGATATAAATAATCCTTGGAAACATTTTGTGCGGCAACCAAATCTATGCTTGAGAATCGTTGCTGTGCGGAAGGGATGGCAAATTTTCCTGGCGGCCCCGTTATTTATCGTTACGACCACCCCCAACAAATAATTGTGTGACATGAAAGCGCAGAAACAAGAGATCAACAGCCGGCTCGTGGGCCAGGGCGCCATCGACTATGTGGAGCGGAGGATGGCTTTTACCCTGGAGGAGCTTCGTCCCTTCCCCAAATACATCCTTATCGAGACGGTCAACACCTGTAACGCACGCTGTATTATGTGCGGCATCGATTTCGACAAGAAATCCAAAGCCATCATGAAGGATGAATTGTTCGAAAAAATCATTAAGGAAATCGGCCGCCATTCCCACCAAGTGGAAAAGGTGATGGTGTATCTCGACGGCGAACCGCTGATGGACAAAAAGCTGGCGCGGCGCGTGCGGATGGTGAAAGAGGTGGGCGTGAAAACGGTGACCATCGCCACCAACGCCCAGCTCCTTGATGAAAAAAGGGCGGTGGAGCTTATCGAGGCGGGAATTGACGAGATCTATATCACCGTTGATTCTCTGAAGAAGGACGTCTATGAGGCAATCCGCGTCCGCCTCGATTTCGAGACGGTCTACAATAACACCCGCCGGTTCATAGAACTTCGCAACGAGCTCAATCCCGATATTTTCATCCGTATCCAGATGGTGCGCCAGGAACTCAATTACGATGAGGGCGATTCTTTCCTGGATCACTGGAGATCCTTTCTTGCCGAAAGCGACCAAGCCGTGGTCCGCAAGGCGCACAACTGGGCTAATGCCGCCGAGGTGGTGTCCTCCGGCGACGAGGACGACGTCAACGACACTCCCTGCATCGCCCTGTGGGGAACCTTTATCACTCATGTGAACGGGGACGCGGCCCTGTGCTGTATGGATACCGAGACCACGCATAAAATCGGCAATCTCACCGAAGAGTCCATCGAGAGCTGCTGGACCGGCGACACCATGAACGCCTATCGGGAAAAACACCTTAGCGGTTGCCGGTATGAAATAGCCATGTGTGACGGATGCACCGTGTGGCGGGAAGAGCCCCATGTGGGGGATTCACTGCCGGCATGAAAAGAGACGGAATAAAAAGCCAATGACGTGTGAGAACCATGCCAACGCATACGACAATAGCCTGCTAGCGGATTATTGCCGGTCGTTGAGAGAAGGCCGGGAACTGGGCAACCGGCTTCTCATGATCCAGATTCCCCAGGTCATCCTCGGTTCTTTCAGCCGTGATATTGCCTTGAAGCGGGGCTATTACAACTTTCCGCCCACCGGGCTGCAGTATCTTTTTGAGGCCATCAAGGGCCGCGATCTGGAGATCGAGATTCTTGACCTGAATTTTGAGATTCTCAGGCGTGTCCACAATGATCCCGATTTCCACCATGACCAATGGCCCGAGATTCTTGAGGAAAAGCTGGCCAAATTCCGACCGTCCATGGTGGGTGTTTCCTGTCTTTTCGATGCCGGCATTGCACCCATGCTGAAATCCCTCGAAATCATCCGCGAACAGACCGACGCCATCGTTATTGGTGGCGGTGTGATCGCCACCTATGAATCGAAAAACCTCCTCACCGGCGACGGCTGTCATTTCGTCATCTCCGGCGAAGGGGAAAATAAGCTGAATTTTCTTCTCGACCACCTGACCGGGGAAGACGAAGGCACTGCGGCGACGCCGGGTATCTATTTTCGGAGCGGCGGGGAAGCTTATGAAAGCATGGGCGCGCCGGACATCGTCGATGTCAAGGGCGACCTTATTGACAGTTACCAGAAGGTCCCTATCGAGGAATATTACAAATACGGTTCTCTCAATCCCTTCACCCGTATGCGCGATGCCGCCTATGCGCCCCTGCAGTTTGCCCGCGGATGTCGGGCCATGTGCACCTTCTGCGCGGTCCGGGATTTCATGGGCAAGGGCGTGCGCCACCGTTCCGTCGAGGATGTGTTGGCTGAAATGACTTTCCTTGTGGAAGAGCTGGGGGTCCACCATTTCGAATGGCTTGATGACGATCCCACCTATTACAAGGCTGAGTTCAAACAGATACTGCGGGAGATTGCGGCCAGGGACTGGGACATCTGCTGGTTCAGCAATAACGGCGTGATCGCCTCCACCATTGACGAGGAGCTTCTGGAATTAATGCGCGATTCCAAGGGTATTGGATTCAAGGTGGGTATCGAATCGGGAAATCCCGACATGCTGCGCAAGGTCAAGAAGCCCGCTACCCATGACAAGTTCAGAAAACTCTCGGAGATGCTGAAAAATTTCCCGGAACTTTTCGTCGGCGGCAACATCATCGTCGGCCTGCCCGGGGAAAAATTCTTCCAAATGATGGATTCATTTAAATTCATGCTGGAAGTTGATTACGACTGGGCCGCAGTGACCATGTGCCAGGCCATTCGGGGGGCTACGGCATTTTCAGATTCCGGTGAATATTTCGAAAACCAGATGAAGGTAAAAGGCGAAAACGTGGTCAACTTCATCCCCGTGCGCGATTCCTCGAAAGGCTGTATCGAGGCCGATGATTCGGTTCTTCGCGGGCTTGAGGCGTTTCGCGTGGACCCTGAGAGCGAGCCCGACGCCGATCAGGTAAGGGAAATCTGGTTCGCTTTCAACGTGATTGGCAATTACGTCTTCAACAAGAATCTCATGCCCGGCGGTCGCCCCGATAAGTTCATCTATTGGGTGGAGAACGCCCAGAAGGGCTATCCCACCAATCCCTATATGTGCCTGTTCCTGTCCCTGGCTTATACGCTCAAGGGTGATCTCGGGAAGGCGAAGGAGCTGAGAGCGCAGGCCATTGAATATAGCCAGACCGAATACTGGCGTGACCGGTTCGTGACCTTTGGTCTGGATGATGTTCTCGAAGCTGACCCCAAAGACATACAGGGCGTTTACCATATCCTGACCAAACGTCAGGAGGAGCTGAGGCTGGCCTTCGAAGACTGGCTGAAAGTTGATTATGGTTGCATCCCAGGCAATGCGCCCCATTTGGCCCAGGCCTGACGCGGGCCGAAGTCATCATCGCGCCATCTAAGGAAAATACAGTGGCTAAGACAGAATCCGTTCCGACGGCGAATCGGGAAATCTCGCCCGCCGAGGCACGGTCTAGGGAATATCTGCGCCGGCGCATCAGTCCCGATGAGGACTTTGAGGCGCTTCTGGGATTCCCGCGCTTTTTCGAGATCGAGACCGTCAATACCTGCAATGCGCGTTGTCCCATGTGCACCATTGAATCCTGGACACGTCATTCTCCGGTCATGAGCATGGACCTGTTCACCAAGATCGCCGACGAAATCGGCGAATATGCCGGTCAGGTGCACCGCGTTAGCCTGTTCAAGGACGGCGAGCCGCTTCTCGACAAGAAACTCCACCTGCGCATTGCACTTCTCAAGGAGCGCGGGGTGGAAAACGTGGCGATCCACACCAATGTATCGCTGCTCGATGAAAAGCGTGCCCCGGCTTTGCTGGAGGCGGGACTCGACGAGATCACGCTGTCCATAGACAGTCTCGACAAGGAGATCTTTGAGGAAATCCGCGAGGGTCTGAGCCTGGAGGTGGTGCTTGAGAACGCCGTAAAATTCATCGAGCTTCGCAACCGCATTCGCCCCCAGGCCGAGATCAAGATACGCATGATCAAACAGGATTCCAACAAGGATGGGTGGGATGCCTATGAGGCCTTCTGGCAGGATAAGCTCGCTCCTCATGACCGTTGCTTCAGCCACAACATCCATAACTGGGGCGGACAACTTGAGGGCCACAACTCCGTGGTTGAGAGTCTGCAGCCGCAGTTGCCCTGTCTCAGCTTGTGGTCGGCTATGGTTATCTTCGCCAACGGCGACGTGCCTATGTGCACCGTGGATTTCAACAACACCCATCCCACTGGCAGCGTAGTGGAGAGTTCCATCAAGGAGCTATGGGATTCGCCGGTGATGACGGAACGCCGTCAGATTCACATGGAACATAGACGGGGGGTTTTCCCCAACTGTCGCACCTGTAACGTCTGGAACGAACCCAGCGACTGGGAAAAGCGCTCCGACGAATATGTCAAACAACTTTCCGATAAGACTTAACAAAATCCGAAAATTCCATAACTAAATGTGAAGATATCCGCTATCTGGACCTTGCGGTTCAGGACGATGGGTTGCGTCAGGAGTTACTTGACGCTGTGGAGGGCGTGTTGCGCCGTGGCCGCATTGTCATGGGTCCGGAAATTGCGGAACTGGAAACGGCCCTTGCCCGGCAATGCGGGCGCGTCTTCGCGGTGGCAGTGGATTCCGGTTCCAGCGCCCTTTATCTGGCTCTGCGCTGTCTCGACCTGAAGCCCGGAGACGAGGTTATCACCACATCCCTGTCGTGGATCGTCACCTTTAATGCCATTGCCGCCAACGGAGCAACGCCAGTGGCCGCGGATATTGACGATGACCTGAACGTGGACCCCGAAGCCATAGAGGCCTCGATAACTCCAAGAACACGGGCCATCGTCGTGGTGCATTACGCGGGCCTTGTCTGTGACATGGCATCCATAATGAAAATCGCCGCGGACCACGGCCTTGATGTGGTGGAAGACGCCGCTCAAGCGTTTTCGGCGCATCGGGACGGTTCTCCGGCCGGGAGTTTTGGCCGCCTCGCCGCCTTCAGCATGAATCCCATGAAGGTGTTTTCCGCCTATGGCGAGGCCGGGGCGGTTGTTTGTGACGAGGAAGCGCTGCGTGACCGGCTGACCATGCTGCGTCACACCGGGACGGTGAACCGCGAGGAATGCCGTGAAATTTCACTCAATCACAAGCCGGACACTATCCAGGCATCCATGCTTCTGGTGGTCTTGCGCCATCTCGAAGACAAGATCGAACGGCGCCGCAAAATCGCCCGCTATTATGACAGTGAAATG
>NYYB01000051.1 GCA_002685755.1 Nitrospinota bacterium | reverse complement strand
GGAGAAGTTCAAGAAAATGCGCGTCAATGTGGATGTCCTCACGCTGACGGCGACCCCCATTCCCAGGACTCTTCAGCTCGCCCTGTCGGGCGCGCGCGATTTGAGCACGATCGAGACCCCGCCCCGCCACCGGCTCGCCCCGCGCACCTACATCTCGCGGCTCTCGAAAAAAGTGGTGGGCGACGCCATCCGCCGGGAGATGGACCGCGGCGGTCAGGTATTCTTCGTCCACAACCGGGTCCAGAGCCTTCCGGCGATGGAGCGCTTCCTCCAGACCGCGGTTCCCGAGGCGAGGCTCCTCGTCGCCCACGGGCAGATGAAGGCAGGGGCCCTCGAGGTCGTAATGGAGAAATTCATCTCCCGCGAAGCCGATGTCCTCCTGTGCACGGCGATTGTCGAGAGCGGGCTGGACATCCCAACCGTCAATACGATTCTCATCAGCCGCGCCGACACCTTCGGGATGGCCCAGCTGTACCAGCTCAGGGGCCGCGTGGGGCGCGACCGCTTTCAGTCGTACGCTTTTCTGCTCGTTCCGGGGACCGAGACCCTCACGCGCGAGGCCCGCGAGCGGCTTCAGGCGCTCGAGGAGTTAAGCGAGCTCGGCGCGGGGTTCAAGCTGGCCGCGCGCGATCTCGAGATACGCGGGGCGGGCCACCTGCTGGGTCACCGGCAGTCGGGCCGGATCGGCCAGGTCGGTTTTGAGATGTACTGCCGCCTGCTCGAAGAGGTCCTCCAGGAGGCGCGGGGTGGCTCGGTCGAGTACGACGAGCCCGAGGTGATTGCCCCCGTGGCCGGTTCCGTCCCGCCGGACTGGGTGCCGGCTCAGGCGGAGCGTCTGGAGATCTATCGGCGGGCCGCGGCGGCTGCATCGCCCGATGAGTTGAAGGAACTCGACCGAGAGCTCGCCGATCGGTTCGGGCCGCTGCCCGTCCGGGCGAGGAGGCTCCTCCAACTCGGTGAGCTCCGGCTTGCTTGCCGCCGGTGCGGGGTGAAGACCTTCCGCATGAAGGGTAAACAGGTGTTTCTCGAGACCTTTCCGGGCGACTATGAGCTCTCGGCCGCATTTCTGGCGACCTCCGGAATAGTTTTCACCGGGACCCACAGCTTTGAACTCTCCATAAAGGGGAGCTGGGACGAGGATTTCGATCATATAATGGAGTTGCTCGAAACCTTTGGGGCGTGCGCGGTGGCCGGCGATGAGGGCGGGGCGGAGGAAGCCGCCCCCGCGTCCCCGCTGGCGGCTTCCCTCCCGGGAGGAAAGGGTCCTAAATGATCGCCGGCGGCAGGAGAAAGAGGAGACTCGCGGGGGCCATGATTATGGCGCCGGCCCTTTTTCTGGTCGGTTGCGATTCGAATACGGCCGGGGGCTATTCCCCCTCGATAGTCGCCGTCGTGAACGGGTCGCCGATCACCCGCAAGGATATGTGCACCGCCATGATGGTCAAGGGTGGAAGCTGCAAGGTCTTCGGCGGAAACGAGGACCTCGGGCGGGCCATCGTCGAGGAGCTTGTCGAGCGCCGGCTCATCCTCCAGCGTTCCCGGATTATGGGGGGATTTATCGAGGAGGACAGGGTTCGCGCCTTCGTCCGGATGATGACCGAGCAGTACGGCTCCCCCGAAGAGTTGGACAAAATCCTCCGCGAGGAGGAAATTGACATAGCGGAATGGAAAAAAGCGCTCCGGGAGACGCTTGAAATCGAACAGATGCTCGATAGGGAGGTGTACTCCCGTATCAAAATCGGAGCCGAGGAAGTCTCCCGGGTATATCGGGAGAATCCCAAGCGCTACCGCATCGGTAGGCGCTGGCGCGTTCGCCAGATCATGGTCGGCTCGGAGGAGGAGGCCAAACGCCTCCGGGGGCGGATCGTGGACGGGGTGCCCTTCTCTCGCCTGGCGCGTCAGGCCTCTCACGGCCCCGAGCGCCAAAAGGGCGGGGACATGGGGCTATTCACCGAGGGTCAATTTCCGGAGAGGGTCGAAAAAGTGATTCGGGACCTCAAGGAGGGCGAGATCAGCGGAGTGGTCCAAACCTCCTCGGGGTTTCATCTGTTCCAGGTGACGGAGACCCGTTCGGGTGGGATGCAGCCTTTCCGCGCCGTCCGCGAAGAGATACGATCCGAGTTGCTGGCTAAAAAGAGCCGTAAGAACCTGAAGCGGTGGCTCGCCGGGCTCAAGGAAAAATCCGAGATCCGCTATTACTGGAGAAATTCAAATGATCGCGCGGCTGGCTAGCGGCATCGCCGCAATATCGCTACTCCTCTCGGTGGGTGCTCCCCTTGCGGCTGCCAAGCCGATCACCATCGAACGCATCGTCGCGAAAATCAACGAGGAGATAATCACTCTCAGCGAACTCCAGGATCTCGTCAAAGACGAAAACAAGAAGATCAGAGGCAAGTTTACCGGAAAAGAGCTAGAAAGCCGTCTCCGCGAAATGGAGCTTGCCGCCCTCGACATGCTGATCGAGGAAAAGCTGATATTGCAGCGGGCGAAGGACATCGACGTCTCCGTCAAGGAAAAAGAGCTTGAAACGGCTATCCAGGTGGTGCTGGACCGGAACCGAATTCAGGCGGATCAACTCGGCCCCTTTCTCGCGGCGGAGGGGAGATCCCTCGATTCCTTCCGCGAGAAAATGCGCCAGTCGATTTTAATCAAAAAGATCGAGGGGCGGGAGGTGAATTTTCGCCTTTCGGTGAGCGAGCAGGAAGTCGCCGACTTCTATCAGGCGAATATCGAGCAGTTCCGAAAAGGGGAGGCGAGGCGGATACGCCAGATTTTCTTCCCGGTGCCGCAGAAGGCCTCCAAGGACGAGGACGAGGAACAGCGCGCCAAGGCGAGTGCGGCCTTCAAGCGCGTGAAAGGAAACGGGAAGGATTTTGCCTCGATCGCCAAGAAGGTTTCCGAGGGTCCCGCTTCCGCCCGGGGGGGGGATCTGGGCTTCATCAAGAAAGGTGAGCTTTTCCCGGAGTTCGAGAAAATAATTTTCTCGATGCCCGTGGGCAAGACGGGAGAGGTGATACGGACGAAGGCGGGTTATCACATTTTGTTCGTTGAGAGTGAACGGCCGGGCAAGGTCACAACCCTCGATCTGATATCGGGGAGAATCCGGAACCGGCTCTACAAGGAGAAGCGCGCGAAACGCCACCGCGAATGGATCTCCGAACTCAAGCGCGCCGCGTTCCTCGAGATCGATTTCAACCCGCAGGCCAACCGCACCGAGGCGAAGGGTTCGTTCGAGGCGTTGTTCCGCGATGTGCGCGAGCAGATCTCTTTTAAGCTCATCGCCGTCCAACTGCTCAAATCCTCGGACGTCATCGGGCGGGAAAAAATGTTCTGGACCTACGGCTCGAGCCGGAGGGACGAGCGGTGGCAATCCGAGAAGCTCAAGGTGGACGACAAGCTCTTTCTCGGAATCGACGATATCGAGGGGCTCCAGAGTATCCACCGCGAATTCGTCAATCCTGATCCGGCGACGAATTTATATATTTACGAGCACAATTACCTGCTGCCCAACTCCTACCTCGGAAAAGTCAGCTTCGCCGATCTCATCAAGGAATTCTCCCTCTCCCCGAAGAAAAAAAAGATCGGTTTGGTAACGGACGAGGACAGGGTCCGCCTCGAGTTCGAGGTGAAGGTGGAGAAAACCAGGAGCATCATTGCCGACCCAAAGGAAATCAAGTAGCCGGGCGCCATCTCCTGTGCGGCTCGATCTGTTTCTCACCGTCAGCAGACTCGTCAAAAGAAGATCCGCGGCCAGAAGCCTCATCGACCGGGGCGGGGTGCGCCTGGCGGGCTCGCCCGTCAAGGCGGGCCGAAAGCTCGCCGAGGGGGACGAGCTGGAAATCACACTCGGGCGCCGGGAGCTGAGGATACGGGTCCTCGGCTTCGCCGGTCGGGGGGCTGCGAAGGCGGCGGCGCGCGAGCTTTACGAGGTGTTAGAGGAGAGACTGGCCGAGGAGACGCCGCCCGGAGAGGACGCCTCCCCCGGGGAGATCGGCGGCCCCATCGATTTTCTGGAGGGGCGCTAGGGTTTTTTCTTGATCGCCGGGCGCAAGCCCCTTGATCGGCGGGGGCAAGCCTGCTAGATTCCCGATTAGTTGAGCATCGACAAAGCGCCGCCCGCGAAGTGAAAAAGAAATACAGAACAAGGCTTCCAACCTTTAATGCCGTCCTGAGAGACGGCCAAGGAGGATGCCGGGATGAACCCCCGACATCGGGCGAAAAGCCCGAAAATCAAACGCGCTTGCTGGCCTCCAATCCGGATGGAATGGAGGTTTTTTTTCGCCTCTCCGGCTGTGTTCGGTTCCCCAGATGTGCTTGCTTCTCCGAGCGTGGAGGGCCGGACCGGTGCCTGAGGAGATCGGGGCCGACCAGCTCCGCCGGACGCTCAAGCGTCTTTCCCACGAAATTATCGAGCAGATCGGCGATCCGAGCTCGCTCGCCCTCGTCGGCATCCGCACCCGGGGTGTGACGCTGGCCGAAAGGCTGGCCCGGATCATCGAGGAGCTGGCGCGGGTCCGCCCGCCCGTGGGCGCGCTCGACGTGACCCTCTACCGCGACGATCTCGACCGCGAGGGGGGCGCCCGCCGGCGGCTCCGGAAGACGGACATCTCCTTCTCCTGCGAGGGGAAAGACATCGTTTTGGTGGACGACGTTCTGTTCACGGGCCGGACGGTCCGGGCGGCGCTGGCCGCCCTCGTGAATTTCGGCCGGCCGGGGCGGGTCCTGCTCGCCGTCGCCGTGGACCGGGGAGGACGCGAGCTGCCCGTCCGGGCGGATTTCGTCGGCCGGAACATGGAAGTCCTGCCGGACGAGGAGGTCCAGGTCCTCTTCGAGGAAAGCGACGGGCTCGACGCCATCGTCGTGCAGGACTCGCCCGACTTCGCGAAGCGCCATATTCGGAAAGATATCGACGAGCACCCCGCAGCCCCGGAGGATTCGCCATGAAGCCGGAACCGTTTCATCGAAAAGATCTGCTCTCCATCCGGGGCCTATCTCCGGGAGAGATTCTCTTTTTGCTCGAAATAACCGACTCGTTCCGGGAGGTGAACGAGCGCGAGATCAAGAAAGTCCCCTCCCTTAGGGGCAAGACGGTGGTGAATCTCTTCTTCGAGCCCTCGACCCGGACGCGGACGAGTTTCGAGATCGCCGGAAAACGCCTCTCGGCCGACGTTATCAATATCTCCGCAGCCGTCAGCGCCGCGCAGAAGGGGGAGACCCTGCGCGACACCGCCCGGAACATCGAGGCGATGGCCACCGATGTCGTCGTCGTCCGCCACCCGGCCTCGGGGGCCCCGGCCTACCTGGCCCGGGAGCTTCGCTGCGGGGTCGTGAACGCCGGGGACGGCTGCCACGAGCACCCCACCCAGGCCCTTCTGGACCTCTACACCATACGGGAGCACAAAAAGGAATTCGGGGGCCTTCACGTCTCGATTGTCGGCGACATCGCCCGGAGCCGGGTCGCCCGCTCGAACATCGTCGCCCTCGCCAAGCTCGGGGCCGAGGTCATGATCTGCGGCCCCCGGACGATGCTCCCCGCCGAGGCCGAGAGCCTCGGGGCGCGAGTGACGACCCGGGTCGAAGAGGCCATCGAGTGGTCCGACGTCCTCATGGCCCTTCGGATACAACTCGAGCGCGGGGGGGGCGCCGCCTTCCCGAGCGCGAGGGAGTACGCCAACACCTACGGCATCAATCGAAAACGCCTCCAGGGGGCGAAGCCGGACCTGCTCATCATGCATCCCGGGCCCATCAACCGGGGAGTCGAGATGTCGCCCGACGTAGCCGACGGGCCGTTCTCGGTCATCCTCGAGCAGGTGGAGTACGGCGTTGCCTGCCGGATGGGGATTCTTTATCTCCTCGCGGGCCAGCGGAACGCCACCGGAGCGGCGGATGCCGCCGAGGACGATTCTGGAACGGAGGCGGCCGGAGAAGGCGCGGACGAGGCGCGAAAACCGGGGGTGGAAAATGCCGTTGCTCATTAAGGGCTCGCGCCTCATTGACCCGGCCGAGGGGGTGGACGGCGCCTTCGACCTCCTGATCGAGGGAGGGCGGGTGGCCCGCGTGGACCGCGATATCCCCCCGAGAGGGGGCGACGATGTGCTCGATGCCGGCGGGCTCGTCGCGGCGCCGGGATTCATCGACATGCACGTTCACCTGCGCGAGCCGGGCGAGGAATATAAAGAGGACACCGAGAGCGGGACGCGCGCCGCGGCGGCGGGCGGCTTCACTGCGGTCGCCTGCATGGCGAACACCGACCCGGTGAACGATTCGAGCTCGATAACCGAGCGCATTTTAAAGCGCGCCCGCGAGGCGGCGGCCTGCCGGGTCCATCCGATCGGGGCGGTCTCGGCCGGGCGCCGGGGGGAGCGGCTCACCGAGATGGCCGACCAGAGGGCGGCGGGCTGCGTCGCCTTCTCGGACGACGGGGCGCCGGTCAGGACGGCCCAGCTCATGCGATCGGCCCTCGAGTACGCCGGCATGCTGGGGGTGCCCATCCTCGATCACGCCGAGGACATGAGCCTCTCGGGCGGGCGGGTGATGAACGAGGGGGCGATATCGACGGCGCTGGGCCTGGATGCGAATCCCGCCGCCAGCGAGGATATTTGCGTCTACAGGGACATCCGCCTCGCCGCCCTCACTGGCTCGCGGCTCCACATATTGCACACCACATCGGGGGGGGCGGTCGGCCTGATTAGAGAGGCTAAAAACAAAGAGATAGGGGTTACATGTGAAGTAACGCCTCATCATTTCACCCTCACCGACGAGGAGATTCAAGGCTTCAACTCGGCCGCCAAGATGGCCCCGCCCCTGCGCTCCGAGGCCGACCGCCAGGCCCTCATCGCGGGCCTCAAGGACGGCACAATCGAGGCCATCGCCTCGGACCACGCCCCGCACTACGAGGCCGAGCTCCAAGTCGAGTTCGACGCCCTTCCCTTCGGGGTCGTCGGGCTCGAGACGGCGGTCTCCCTCGCCCTCGACCGGCTGGTCCACAGTGGATCACTGACGCTCGCCCAGATGATCTCGAAATTCACGGCGGGCCCGGCGAAAATCCTCGGGCTGGCGGGCGGCTCGCTCCGGGTGGGCGTGCCGGGTGATGTGACGATCCTCGACCCCGAACGGGAGTACGAAGTCGTGCCCGGGGCGTTCGAGAGCCGGGGGCGGAACACCCCCTTCGACGGGATGAAGCTCAGGGGCCGCGCTGCCGCCGCCATTGTCGGCGGGAAGGTCGTCATGAACCGGATTTCAGGGGAGACGGTGATCGACGCCGGCTTCCCGGCCGACGCCGGCGTCAGAGAGGGCGCCGGGGCGGGGGAGATGAATTGAGGGATATCCGGCCCGCAGTCCTGGCCCTTGAAGACGGGCGAATCTTCAGGGGCCGCGCCTTCGGCTCTTGCGGAGGGCGTGCCGGCGGGGTTGGAGAAATGGCGGAAGGCGAGCTCGTCTTCAACACCGCCATGACGGGCTATCAGGAGATCATCACCGACCCCTCCTACCGGGGCCAGATGGTGATCATGACCTACCCCCACATCGGCAACTACGGCGTCACCCCGGCCGACGAGGAGTCGCGGGGGGCCTGGGCCGAGGCGTTCATCGTCAAGGAACTCTGCCGCGACTACTCGAACCACCGGGCCGGGGGGGACCTGGACAGCTATCTGAAGGAGCGGGGGGTGCCCTGCGTCGAGGGCATCGACACCCGCGCGCTGACGCGCCATATCCGCGAGGCCGGGGCGCTCAAGGCGGTGTTGTCATCTTGCGGTGAAGACGAGGCCGCGCTGGTCGCCCGTGCGAAGGCGAGCCCGGGGCTCGACGGGCGCGATCTGGTCCGGGACGTGACCTGCGGGGCCGCGCACACATTTGGGAAAAAAAAGGGCTGGCCCCTCTGCGTGGCCTACGACCTGGGGGCGAAGCGCAATATTTTCGAGCAACTCGCGGAGCGCTTCGACCTCGAGATCGTCCCCGCCTCGGAGAGCGCCGAGAGCGTTCTCGCCCGCGGTCCACGGGCCGTATTCCTCTCGAACGGCCCCGGCGATCCGGCGGCGCTCGGCTACATCGTCGAAAATGTCAAAAAACTCCTGGGCCGGGTCCCCGTCACCGGGATTTGTCTGGGCCACCAGATACTGGGGCAGGCGCTGGGCGGCAAGACTTTCAAGCTGAAATTCGGCCACCACGGCGCGAACCACCCCGTCCAGGACGCCGAGACGCGGCGCGTCGCCATCACCTCTCAAAACCACAGCTTCGCCCTCGACCCTGCCTCGCTTCCCGAAGGTGTCGCCGTCACGCACGCCTCCCTTAACGATCACACCTGCGAGGGCCTTCGCTCCAATGACCCCAAAGTGTTCAGCGTCCAGTACCACCCCGAAGCCTGTCCGGGTCCGCACGACGCGAGGGAATTGTTTGATGAGTTTTACGGGTTTTGTGTGGGGTAGGGGATGAATCAATAAGATTATTTCGCCCTTGCTGTCATTCTGAACGAAGCGGAACGGAGTGAAGAATCTTGAAGGGCGCTCGAAGACTCTTCGCTGCGCTCAGAGTGACAAACTAATTCACAGCCGCCGAGCCGCTATCAGGGGGGAGTGAGGGATGATGGCCAAGTGGATTCGAAGATTCAGGACGCTGTCGGTGCCGCTGCTCTACACCCACGTCCTGGCGAAGTCCCTGGGCGGGATGGGGCTCGGGTTCCTGATCGCGGGCTACGCGGGCGGCGACTGGACGCGGGCGGGCTGGTGGCTGGTCGCCGTTTCGTTCGCGATCTCGATTCCGAGCACCCGGCGGATTTTGATGGGGTGAGGGAAGATTTTTTTGTGGGCGGTAGAGAACTTGAAGACACGAGATAACCTGAAAGACGGGAAAAAATTTTGAGCCAATCTGACGCGCGGGCGCCCGAGGCCCGCTGGGGCTGGGTGATGGTGGCGGTGGCCGGAACCTTCATGATGATTTCGGTGGGATCGATGTCCGCGCTCGCGGTGTTCATGAAGCCGCTCACCGCCGAGATGAGGTGGCTCCGGGGGGAGACCTCTTTCGCCTACCTGACCGCCGCGCTCGTCCTGGGCGGGGGAGGGATCCTGATGGGCCATCTCTCGGACCGCTATTCGGCCCGCCCGGTGGTGATGGCGGGGGCCGTGGTGCTGGGGGGGGCCTTCCTGATGCTCGCCCGGCAGGGGGGGCTAGCGCAGTTTTATGCGCTCTCGGCGCTGATGGGCCTTGGGATCTCGGCTTTCCAGGCCCCGCTGCTGTCGAGCGTGGGCAACTGGTTCACCAGGAACAAAGGCCTCGCCATCGGGGCCGCCTCGGCCTGGGGCGGGCTCGGGAACGGGGTTGTTCCCTTCGCCGCCGGTTACCTGATCACCCGGTTCGGCTGGCGCGGCGCCTACTCGGCGCTGGGGATATTCGTGCTGGCGGCGATGGTTCCGCTGGCGCTCTTGATCAGAAGGGCGCCCATGGGGGCGGGGGCCCACGAGGGCGGCGCCCCCCGGGGCGGTGCGGAAGAGGTCGGTCCGGAACCGGGCGCCGCAGCGCCGGGCGCCGCCGCGCCGGAGAGGGGCCCTCTCCTCGACCCATGGCTCGCTACTTTCTGGGTCGGCTTGGCGGCGGTTTTTTGTTGCACGGCGATGGCGACCCCTCTCCTCCATGTGGTGTCGCTGGCCCAGGACCGGGGCCTCGGCGCCCAGGAGGCGGCGGGGATTTTACTCCTCATCTCGATAGGCAGTTTTATCGGGCGGATCGGCTACGGGCGGCTCGCCGACATCATCGGCGGGCTCAGGGCCTACATGGTTTCATCGGCGATGCAGATTCTTCTCGTCTTCTGGTTCACGCGGTTGAGCTCGCTCGCCGGCTTTTATTCGCTCGGCCTCGTCTACGGGCTCTTCTACAGCGGTCTGATGATCTGTCTCGTCATCTGCGTGAGGGAGTTCGTTCCCATCGAGCGGCGGGGTGTCTCGACGGGCGTCGTTTTCTTCTGCGGCTGGCTCGGAATGGGGCTCGGCGGATGGCAGGCGGGTTTCTTTTTCGACGTGACGGGCGCCTACACGGTTTCTTTCGCGAATTCGGTGGCGGCCGGGACGATCAATCTCTTAATCCTTTATTCCCTGAAGCGTCACATCGCGCGGCGGGAGTTTCATCTATTGAAAGCTGAGGCCGCAGCTTGAAGCCTGGGCTTGAGATTGGGGCCCAGATCGCGGCTTGAGACCGCAACTGGAATCTGAGACCCGAGACGGGCGGAGAAAACGACAGGAATGCCGAAACGAGCGGACATCCGGAAAATCATGGTCATCGGGGCGGGTCCGATCGTCATCGGGCAGGCGTGCGAGTTCGACTACTCGGGGACCCAGGCCTGCAAGGCGCTCCGGGAGGAGGGCTATGAGGTCGTCCTGGTCAATTCGAACCCGGCGACGATCATGACGGACCCCGAGACGGTCGGCGCGACCTACGTCGAGCCGGTGACGGCCGAGGTGGCCGGGAAGATTCTCGAAAAGGAGCGCCCCGACGCCCTGCTGCCCACGATGGGCGGGCAGACGGGCCTCAATACGGCGGTCGAGCTCGCCGAAAGCGGGGAGCTCGACCGGCTGGGCGTCGAGCTCATCGGGGCGAAGCTCCCGGCGATCCGGTGCGCCGAGGACCGCGAGCTTTTCAAGAAGGCGATGGGGGAGATCGGGCTCAACGTCCCGAGGAGCCGGACCGTCAATTCGGTCGAGGAGGGCCGCCGGGCGGCGGCGGACGTCGGTTTTCCGATGATCCTCAGGCCCGCGTTCACGCTGGGCGGTAGCGGGGGGGCGGTCGCCTGGCGGGAGGCGGAGTTCGAGGGTCTCCTCGCGTGGGCGCTCTCGGAGAGCCCGACGAGCCAGGTGCTGTTAGAGGAGAGCGCGCTGGGCTGGAAGGAGTTCGAGCTCGAGGTCATGCGCGATCTGGCCGACAACTGCTCGGTAATCTGCTCGATAGAGAATTTTGATCCGATGGGGGTCCACACCGGCGACTCGATCACGGTTGCCCCGGCCCAGACGCTCTCTGACGTCGAGTATCAGGCGATGCGCGACGCGGCGGTGGCGATTATCCGCAAGATCGGGGTCGAGTGCGGCGGCTCGAACATCCAGTTCGCCCTGTACCCGAGGGACGGGCGGATGATCGTCATCGAGATGAACCCGAGGGTCTCGCGCAGCTCGGCGCTCGCCAGCAAGGCGACGGGTTTTCCGATAGCGAAGATCGCGGCCAAGCTCGCCGTCGGGCTCACCCTCGACGAGATTCCCAACGACATCACCCGGAAGACGCCGGCCTCATTCGAGCCCGCGATTGACTACGTGGTCACCAAGTTCCCGCGATTCACCTTCGAGAAGTTTCCCGAGACGCCCGCCGTCCTCGACACCCAGATGAGATCCGTGGGCGAGGTGATGTCCATCGGGCGCACCTTCCGGGAGTCGCTGATGAAGGCGCTGCGCTCGCTCGAGATCGACCGCTACGGACTCGCGGATCCTGAGCCCGCCGCCTGGGCCGCGATGGGGGAGGGGGAGCGGGAGGCCGCGCTCGAGGAGGCCCTCCGCGTTCCGGGGCCGGACCGGATATGGCAGGTGGCCCGGGCGATCCGGGAGGGCTGGCCGCGCGGGAGAATTCATGAGGCATCGAAGATCGATCCCTGGTTCCTCGCGCATATTGAGGAGTTGATCGCCCTCGAGGCCGAGACGGGGGCGCCCGATCTGCTGAAAAACCGGGAGCGGATGCGCCTTTTAAAAGAAAACGGATTCTCGGACCGCGAGATCGCCGCCGCTCAGGAGGCCGCCGCCCCGGGGACCACCGAGAGAGCGGTGCGCGAGGCGAGGTGGCGCATGGCGGTGCGGCCGGTTTTCAAGCAGGTGGACACCTGTGCGGCCGAGTTCGAGGCCCACACGCCCTACCTCTACTCGACCTACGAGCAGGAGGACGAGGCCCCGCCCACCGGCAAGGGGAAGGTGATCATCCTCGGCGGGGGTCCGAACCGCATCGGACAGGGACTCGAGTTCGACTATTGCTGCGTCCACGGGGTGATGGCGCTATCCACGGCTGGCTATGAGTCCATCATGGTGAACTGCAACCCCGAGACGGTGAGCACGGACTACGACACGAGCGACCGCCTTTACTTCGAGCCGCTGACGCTCGAGGATACATTGGAGATCATTTCCCGCGAGCGGCCCAAGGGGGTGATCGTCCAGTTCGGGGGACAGACCCCGCTCAAGCTCGCCCTCGGGCTCCAGGAGGCCGGGGTGCCGATCCTGGGCACCTCGCCCCAGAGCATCGACCTGACCGAGGACCGCGAGCAGTTCAGCCGTTTGATCGAGGAGCTGGGGTTGGCCCAGCCGCCCTCGGGGACGGCGACCGACACTCCCTCGGCCCTCGAGATCGCCGAGTCCATTGGATATCCGGTGCTGGTGCGGCCGAGCTATGTCCTCGGCGGGCGGGCGATGCAGATCGTCTTCGATGCGGACGATCTGGAGACCTATATGAGAGAAGCGGTGCGGGCCTCGGCCGAACGCCCTGTGCTGATCGACCGCTTCCTCGACGGGGCGATCGAGGTGGACGTGGACGCCGTGGCCGACGGGGAGCGGGTGATCATCGCCGGGGTGATGGAGCACATCGAGGAGGCGGGGGTCCACAGCGGGGACTCGGCCTGCTCGCTTCCGCCCTATTCGCTCTCCGGGGAGATTGTCGATGAGCTAAAGCGACAGACGAGAATTCTTGCGGAAAAGATTGAAGTTAAAGGGCTTATGAATGTACAATTCGCAATCCATAACGGCCGTGCCTATGTCATCGAGGTGAACCCTCGGGCGAGCCGGACGGTGCCCTACGTGAGCAAGGTGGTCGGAATCCCCTTCGCCAAAGTGGCGGCGCGGGTGATGGCCGGGGAGCGGTTGGCCGATCTGGGGGTACGGGAGGATGCGTCCCTCCGCCACTTCGGGGTGAAGGAGGCGGTTTTCCCCTTCAAGAAGTTTCCCGGGGTGGACGTTCTCCTCGGCCCCGAAATGAAATCGACGGGCGAGGTGATGGGGATGGCCCCGGACTTCCCGACGGCCTTCCTCAAGGCACAGCAGGGGGCCGGAGAGGTGGTACCCACCGGCGGGAGGGCGTTCGTCTCGGTGCGCGACGAGGACAAGGGGGCGATGCTCCCCATCGCGCGGGCGCTGGCCGGGATGGGCTTCGAGATCGTGGCGACCGAGGGGACGCGGGCGGCCCTCGTACAAAACGGCATCTCGGCCTCACTGGTCCATAAAGTGATTGACGGCGAACGGCCTCACATCGTGGACCGCATGGAGGGCGGAGAGATCGATTTCGTCCTCAACACGACCGCCGGGAAACAGTCCCGGCGGGACAGCTATTCGATCCGCCGGACCGCCCTCCTCCGGAACATTTTCTATTGCACGACGATTGCGGCGGGCCAGGCCGCGGCGGGGGCGATGCGCTCTCTGCGCGAGGGTGGAACGCCGGTCCGCTCGCTCCAGGACTACCATTCCGGATAGTGAGACGGCTCCTAGGGCCGCCTCACCGAATGGGTCACAGGCCGCCTCGTGTGGGTCCCGCTAGGGACCTCTTGATGGAGCGATCATGCGGTTGATGGACCAGTCGCGGCGGAGCGTTTGGCGGGTTGATCTCCTCCCGGCCGCCGGGCTTCTGACCGCCGGAGATCTTGCCGCCGGTCTCTGGGGGCTCGCCCCGGCCCGGACCTCTTTGGCCCAGCCCGCTCCGGTCGAGACCGATCCGGCCCGGGTATCTTCGGTCGAGGCGGGCCGGGCTTTCGAGGCCAGGCGCTCCGGGGTATGGCTCCGGGCGGGCGGGGAGGTGATTCGGATTCTCCCGGACGATCTCGAGGAAAGCCGCCACCAGCGGTTCATCATCCGCCTGTCGAACGGTCAGACCCTCCTCGTCAGCCACAACATCGACCTCGCCCCGCGTGTACCGCTGCGGCGGGGGGAGCCGGTGGAGGTGAGGGGGCGCTACGAGTGGAACTCCAAGGGGGGGCTGATTCATTGGACCCACCTGGACCCGGCCCGGAAACTTCCGGGCGGGTGGATCCGCCACCGGGGGCTGACCTTCGGCTAGGTGGGAACCCACAGGGTTCCCCGTATCCCATGGGTCCCATCCGCCAGGTTTCCCCGTGTCCCATGGGTCCCACGGCCCCTGGGCCCGGCCACCCGGCGGTTCTCGTACCCGGCCCCCGGAGGGGTTTTAGCACCCGGGCGCGGAGTGTCAGGCCGGGTTGAATGCGGCGGCGACTAGGCGGGGCCGGCTGGGCGCGAGGGGGGAGGCGTCGTAATCGCCATAGAGGTTGATTCGGCCAAAGCCCGCCTCCTTTAAAAGGGCGGCGAGGGCGTCCGGCTCGTAGAGGCGGACGGAGTAGAAGAAACTCCTCTCGGCCTCGCCCGGGCGGCGCAGCTTTCGCCGGATTTCGTATCGCTCCCCCTCGGGAGTCTGTACAATGCGGCTGGCCTCGAAGACATCGGCGCCTTTGATGTTCAAATGGCCGTCGGGGGGCGGGTCGGCCCTGAGGGTGGCGGGGAGTTTGATGTCGAGGAAGAGGCCGCCGCCGGGGCGGAGCACGCGCCTCGCCTCGCGCAGGGCTTCGAGGTCATCGGCCGAGGTGCCAAAGTAGCCGAACGAGACGAACATGAAGGTGGCGGCGTCGAAGGCCCCCGCCCGGAAGGGGAGGCGGCGGACGTCGCCCCGGACCCAATCGCCCCCGAGCTGGCTATCGCGGGCGAGGGCCAGCAGGTCGGCGCTGAAATCGAGGCCCACCGGCCGGCGGCCGGCCTCGCGCCAGGCTTGGCTGTGACGGCCGTAGCCGCAGCACAGATCGAGTATCCGGGCGCGGAGGGGCATGTTGAGGAGCCATTCGGCCGCCGAGGCCTGAAGCTCGGTCATCGCCTCCTCGAAGGTTTGCATGAGGGGGTAGTCGGCGTCGAAGCCGGTTTCGTACCAGGGCCGCTCGTCCGGCATGGGGTTCTCCAGTCCAGGGAGGCTCCAGTTGGGGGAGGCGCCGGTTCAAAGACGCGCCAATTGAGGGGCGCGCCGGTCACCTCCGCCGCTATCCGATCACGGGGCAGTTTAAATGATCTTGAAAATAATTATTTATGCCGCGATCTTTTACGCGATTTTCTACGCCCTGAAGGGCATCTTCGGAAGCATCCAGAGGCAGGTGAGCGAGGAGGAGGGCGGCGATGGCTCCGGGGGGGGCGAGGTCGCCGACGACGAGATGATCGTCTGCCCGGAGTGCGAGACCTATTTTCCGTCGGGGATCGGCATCCCGCGGCGGGTGGGACGCGAGCGCCACCGCTTTTGCGGGGAAGAATGCGCCGGGGAGTTCTCGGTGCGTGGGGGGCCGCCCGAATAGGCAGGGGCGGGAGGCGAAAGTATTACTATTTGAACTTTCAGGGGCTGTCACGTAACCTGCTCGATAAGCGGGGCCGACTGCCCGCACCCGCGCGCCAGATAGAGTCGCGCGCCGGTGTCCGGCCGATGAACATCGGGAGGCGGGAAAAGCATGAAGATATTTGCCGATAGCGCGAACCTCGAGGAAATCCAAGAGGTTGCCTCGCTCGGGGTGGTGGACGGGGTGACGACGAACCCCTCCCTGATCGCCAAGGAGGGGGCCGATATCCATTCCCGGATCCGCCAGATATGCGAAATCGTGGACGGCCCGGTGAGCGCCGAGGTGATTGCGACCGCCTGGGAACCGATGGTCGAGGAGGGCCGCGAATTGGCGGCGATTCACGATAACGTCGTGATCAAGGTGCCGATCGGCCCCGAGGGCCTTCGGGCGGTCAAGAAGCTCCGCGAGGAGAACATCAACACCAACGTGACCCTGATCTTCAGCCCCTCCCAGGCGCTCCTCGCCGCGAAGGCGGGCGCTTCGTACGTGAGCCCGTTCGTGGGCCGGCTCGACGATATCTCCCAGCCGGGGATGGAGATGGTCGCCGATATCGTCCAGATTTTCTATAACTACGATTTCGCCACCGAGGTGCTCGTGGCGAGCGTCCGCCACCCGGTCCACTTCCTCGAGGCGGCCAGGATGGGCGCCCACGTGGCGACGCTGCCGCCCAAGGTGATCCCCCAGTTGCTCAAGCACCCGTTGACCGATATCGGACTCGAGAAATTTCTGGCGGATTGGCACAAGGCCTCGCAGGGCGCCTAAAGGAGCCCCGGACCGGAAGGTAACGAACCGGCGAATTGAAATTGAACAACCCGAAAATTGGGAAGATTGGAAAGCCAAAGGAGAACCGAAATGCCCATGTACGAGTTCATGTGCGCCGAGTGCGAGGCGGATTTCGAAAAACTGGTTCCCTCGGCGGACGCGGCCGCATCGATCGATTGTCCTCATTGCGCCTCACGGAAAGTTCACAAAAAACTCTCCCTCTTCGGCGTCGGCGCGGCGAAGAGCGGCGGCTACAACCCCGGCTCCTCCTACACCGGCGGTTTCTCGGGCGGGGGAGGCTGCTGCGGAGGCATGTGTTCGGGCCATTAAGGCCGGCCTCGGGTATGAGACGCACCGGTCGCACCGGCCGGGCCGGCCGGGCCGCCCTCCCATCTTCGCCCGAAGGCATCGTATCGATAAAAGGGAGTGATTATGCAGGCCGGAGCCGACGAGCACGTTAGCATAGGTCAGACAGCCCAGACGCAGTTCGATAAGGCCGCCGAGGCGATGGAGCTCGATGACGAGACCCGCACTCTTTTGTCCACACCGTTCCGCGAGGTCCGGGTCGAAGTTCCCATCCGAAAAGACGACGGCACACTCTCCGTATATACGGGCTACCGCGTCCAGTTCAACGGCGCGCGCGGTCCCTTCAAGGGGGGGATTCGCTACGCCACCGATGTGGACATGGATGAGGTCTGTGGCCTTGCCGCCCTGATGACCTGGAAGACCGCCCTGGTGGACATCCCCTTCGGCGGGGGCAAGGGCGGAGTCAACGTCGATGTCCACCATCTGAACATTTACGAGATCGAACGGCTCACCCGGAAATTCATCTCCCGCATCAGCCGGCTCCTCGGTCCCTACCGCGACATTCCCGCCCCCGACATGTACACCAACGCCCAGACCATGGCCTGGATCTTCGACGAGATCAGTGGCCGCCAGGGCTACAGCCTCGCCGCGGTGACCGGCAAGCCAATCGCGCTGGGCGGCTCCGAGGGCCGGGAGGCGGCGACCGGCCGAGGGGTGGTTTATGTGTTCGAGGAACTCGCTAGGCTCGAGGGATGGGATCCCTCGGCGATGACGGCCGCCGTCCAGGGTTTTGGAAACGTGGGCACCTTCGCGGCCACCTTTCTCACCGACATCGGGGTGCGGGTCAAAGCCATATCCGACATCACAGGGGGCTACTACAACGAGAAGGGAATCGACATCCAGGCCGCCCTCGCGCACCGGGCCGAGGCGGGCGACCTGGGCGGATTCCCGGGGGGCGACCTGATCACGAACGCGGAGCTGCTCGAACTCGACGTGGACGTGCTCGTCCCTGCGGCGATGGGCGGCGTCGTCAATCGGGACAATTCCGATAGGGTGAAGGCGCGGATCCTCCTCGAGGCGGCCAACGCGCCGCTGACCTCGATCGGGCAATGCCACCTCGAGGAGAGGGGCGTCTATATCATCCCGGACATCCTGGCCAACGCCGGGGGGGTGACGGTCTCCTACTTCGAATGGGTGCAGAACATTCAGCAGTTCAGCTGGGACGAGGAGCGTGTGAACGGGGAACTCAAGAAAATCATGAACCTCTCCTCGCAGAAGGTTCACGCCGCCGCCAAGGAGAAAAACGTCACGCTCCGAACCGCCGCCTTCACGATCGCTATAGAGCGCGTGGCCGAGGCCGAGCGGCTCAGAGGCGTTTAGCCCGGTCCCGAACAACCCGATTAGCGAAGCTCGAATAACCCGATTTTTTAAGAAGGTGTATTGGTGGCCGAACTGGACATCCACGCCCGCGGCCTCTCGAAATCCTTCGGAGCCCTGAAAGCAGTCGATGGCATTACCCTCCAGGTGGAGCGGGGGGAGTGCTACGGCATGCTGGGTCCGAACGGCGCGGGAAAGACAACCGCCATTCGGATGATACACGGCGCCGTCCGCCCCGACGGAGGGGAGCTCAGCGTCCTGGGCCGCGACGCGGCCGCCGGGAGCCGCCGCATCCGCGAGGAGATGGGGGTCGTCCCCCAGGAAGACACCCTCGACAATGAGCTCTCCGTCTACAACAACATGTGGGTGTTCGCCAACTATTTCGGCATCTCGCGCCGCCGCTCCCGGGATCGGATCGAGGAGCTCCTCGATTTCGTCCAGCTCAGGGATAAATGGGGCGAGCAGATCAAAAACCTCTCGGGCGGGATGAAGCGCAGGCTCCTCATCGCTCGGGCGCTCATCCACCGGCCCCGTCTCCTGATCCTCGACGAGCCGACGACCGGTCTCGACCCCCAGGCGCGCCACCTCGTCTGGCAGCGCCTCCGAGAGCTCAAGAGCGGGGGGCTGACGATTCTGCTCACTACCCACTACATGGAGGAGGCGGCCCAGCTCTGCGACCGGATCGGGGTCATGGCCCAGGGGCGGGTCCTCGTCGAGGGGCCTCCGGCCGAGCTCGTGCGCGAGCGGGTGGGCGAGGAGGTCATCGAACTCAGGGGCGCCGGGCGCGAGGCGGCGGCGGCCGCCCTGAACGGGCTGGGCCTCGAGATCGAGCGGGCGGGCGACACCCTCTACCTTTATTGCCGGAGCGGGGCCAAGGCGGTCGAGCGGCTCGCCTCGGCGGGCGAGCGGGAGTTTCTCAGGCGGCCCGCCTCGCTCGAGGACTTGTTCCTCCGCCTGACGGGCCGGGAGCTGCGCGAATGATCGCCGCCGGCATGGTTCCCAGCCGCCGCGCCCTCAGGGTCTGGCTGCGCCACCTGGTCCAGTACCGTTCGTTTTACGTGGCCGAGTGGGCGGGCAACTTCGGCGAGCACGTCCTCTACCTCCTGGCCTTCGGCTACGGCCTGGGAAGACTGGTTCCCTCCCTGAACGGCATCAGTTACGCCCAGTTCATCGGTCCCGGCCTGGTGGTGTCGATCGCCATGTGGACCTCGACTTTCGAGTCGACCTACGGGGCCTACAACCGGATGCGGGTTCAGAAAACCTACGAGGCGATGATGTCGGCCCCGCTATCGCTGGGCGACATCGTTCTAGGGGACCTGCTCTGGTGCGGCACGCGGGCGATCATCGGCGCCACCCTGATGATGATCGTGCTCAGCCTCTTTGGCCTCATCGGCTCGCTCTGGTGGGCTCTGTCCGTTTTGCCGATCATTTTTCTGGTGGGCCTGATGTTCGGCTCGCTCGGCCTCGTCTCGGCGGGCCTCGCCCCGAGTTTTTCGTTTTTCAGCTTTCATTTTTCGCTCGTCGTCATGCCGATGTTTTTCTTCGCCGAGACGCTTTTCCCCCTGAGGGGGCTACCCGACGGGCTCCGCCTGTTTTCGCAGACGCTCCCGCTCACCCACGCCGTGAAGATCGTGCGCGGCCTCATCATCTTCGGGCGGGTGGACGATTTTCTTTTTCACCTGTTCATCCTCGCCGGGAGCACCTTGGTTTTCATGGCCTGCGCGACCATCTCGGTCAGCCGCCGGATGATGAGCTAGCGGTGGGCGCCGCCGGCAGCCGCCTCCGGCCGGAGGGGCCGTTTCTCTTCGACGAGAGCGTGAGCCGGTACCAGCACTCCCCCGACGAGCTGGTGAACCGTTACGACGGCGAAGTGTACCGGCGGGTGATCGAAGTGGGGGACGCCCTCGTCCTCGTCGAGGCCAGAGACGCGGGCATGTACGGGGGCGCCCGCGGGGAGGCCGGTACAGGCCCGGCCGGTACGGGAAACGCCGATACGGGGGAGGTCGAAACAGGAGAGGTCGAAACAGGAGAGGTCGAAACAGGAGAGGTCGACGCAGGGGCGGTCGATATGAGGGTGCGCGCGCCCGGCCGGATGAGCAAGAAGCTCCTCGGGGCGGGGGAGGCGGCTCTTCGCCACCTGCTCGCTTTCGATCTCGACCTCGAGCCCTTCTACCGGATGGCGCGGCGCGACCCCGTCCTCGCGCCCTTCGCGCGGCGGTTCCGGGGGCTTCGGCCGGTGCGCTACCTGACCCTCTTCGAGGCGCTCATCACGGCGATCACGACCCAGCAGGTGAACCTCACTTTCGGCGGGCGGACCCGGGCGCGGCTGGTGAAGCGGTGGGGAGAAAAACTCCTGCTGGGGGATGAGGTGCACTGGGCGTTTCCCCGGCCCGAACGCCTGGCGCGCGCGCGGGCGGCCACCCTCAAGGGGATGCAATTTTCGGGGCGAAAGGCCGAGTACGTTATCGGCGTCGCGCGGGCGGCGGCCGAGGGCGGTCTCGAGGCGGACGATTACAGAAAGCTCCCTCTCGAGGAGGCCGTCGAGCGGTTGACCGCCCTCCGGGGGGTTGGCCGCTGGAGCGCCGAGCAGGCCCTCTACCGGGCGCTCGGGCGGATCGACGCGCTGCCCGGCGGCGATCTCGGGGTGCAGAAGGTGGTGGCGCAATACTGCTTTGGCGAGGTGCGGGTGGACGAGCGCCGCGCTCGCGAGGCCGCTCTAGGGTGGAAGCCGTGGGGGGCGCTGGCGAGCGCATACTTGTTCGCCGCCCGGCGGGCGGGTATACCGGCGAAGGGCGACTAGGGGCCTGCGGCCCCGGCGAGGGCCTGCGAGGTCTGCGACTCTTGCGCGGTCTGCAAGGTCCTTTAAAACATCCGAGGAACCAGCATTGAACGACACCATGCGCACCCGGCTCGAGGAGAGGGAGCGGGTCCTGCTCGCCCCCTACGCAGCGCACAGCGCCAGTTCGCTGGGCCGCGAGCACCCGGAGCCCGAGCACTCGTTTCGCCCCGCCTTTCAGCGCGACCGCGACCGGATCATCCACACCACCGCCTTTCGGCGGCTCGAGTACAAGACCCAGGTGTTCGTCAATCACGAGGGCGACCACTACCGCACCCGCCTGACCCACACCATCGAGGTCAGCCAGATCGCGCGCTCGGCCGCGCGTGCGCTCTCCCTCAACGAGGATCTGGCCGAGGCGGTCGCGCTGGCCCACGACCTGGGCCATCCGCCGTTCGGCCACGCGGGCGAGAGGATTCTCGACGAACTGATGGCGGAGGGCGGCGGGTTCGAGCACAACCTCCATGCGCTCCGCATCGTCGAGGTCTTAGAGCGCCGCTACCCCGCGTTTCCGGGGCTCAACCTCACCTGGGAGACCCGCGAGGGGATTATTAAGCACATGGCCTCCTACACCGGGGCGATGCCCGGGGGCCTCACGAACGAAATCGCGCTGAGCCTCGAGGCCCAGGTGGTCGATGTGGCCGACGAGATTGCCTACAACAACCACGACCTCGACGACGCGATGCGCTCGGCGCTTTTCACCGAGGCCGACGCGATGGAGACCTCGCTCTGGGCCGAGCACTACGAGGCGGCGCGGGGGGCGTTTCCGGGCGCAGAGCCCGGCGCCGTGCGCCACGAGACTATCCGCCGGATCATCAACGCCCAGGTGGGCGACCTGGTCGAAGCCACGCGCCGCCGCATCGAGGTCCTGGCTCTCGGGGACATCGCCGACGTGCGCGCGCGGGGGCGCGGGGCCGCCGCCTTCAGCGGGGAGATGGCCGCCCGCAACGCCGAACTCAAGGCGTTCCTGATGCGGCGGATGTACCGGAACGAGCAATTGCTCAGAATTCAGAGCCAAGCCCGCGAGACGGTGTCGGATTTGTTCGAGGCCTATATGTCCGAGCCGGCCCGGCTCCCGGAGCATGTCTTCCGGCGCGAGGAGATCGACGGCAGGGCCCGCATGGTGTGTGATTATATTTCGGGGATGACCGACCGATTCGCTCTCGATCTGTGCGGGCGGCTCGCCGGCGACGTGAAGTAAGGACCCCTCCGGGGCGGGAGTGAGGACCCTCGGGAGCCCCTCAGGGTGAGTTCCTCAGGGCTCCAGCGTGACGTTGTAGCCCTCGTTTCGTCGCTGAACGATTAGCTGAACTCGCGGAAACTCCCTCGCGCGCACCACCATCTCCCTGAACGATTCGACGTTCCCGATCGATTGTCCGTTGACCTGGCGGATAACGTCGCCGGGGCGGATTCCGATCGAGTCCGAGGCCCCGCCGCTCACCACGGCGGTGACGACGACGCCGCTCCTCGTGCGGAGGCTGTAGCGGCGCACCCCCCGATCGTCGATGGAGGAGACCCGGAGGCCGAGCCAGTTCTGCGCGATGGCGTCGGCCAGCGCGACGGGAATCGCCGAGAAGCGGATCCGGGTTTCTTTCACCTTCCCCTCCCGCCAGAAGCGCACGCCCACCTCGGAGCCCACGGTGTAGCCGGACAACTCGTTCAGGTAGTCCTCCCGCGAGGCGATTTTCTTTCCGCCGAAATCGACGAGAATGTCCCCGCGCCTGATGCCCGCCTTGTCGGCAGGACTGCCACCGAGCACCTGGGCGGCGATGGTGCCTTGCCCCGGACGGTAGCCGACTCGCGCGGCGAGCCGGGGAGTGAGGTCCTGGAGGACGATCCCCACCCAGGCCTTGCGGACCTTGCCGAAGTGAATCAGGTCGTCGACGATCCGGCGGGCGCGGTTGATTGGAATGGCGAAGCCGATCCCCTGCGCTTTCGAGAAGATCGCCGTGTTGACCCCGATCAGCTCGCCGAAGACGTTGAGCAGCGGCCCGCCCGAGTTGCCCGGGTTGATCGAGGCGTCGGTCTGGATGAAGTCCGTGGGGTTTCGCCCCTGGTTCCGCCCTTTTTCGTTGAGCGAGCGCCCCAGGGCGCTCACCACCCCGGTCGTCACGGTGTGCTGAAGCCCGAAAGGGTTGCCGATGGCGATCACCGACTCGCCGATCATCAGATCGCCGGAGCGGCCCATCGGAAGGTAGGGCAGCGCGATGTCGGCGTCGATCTTGATGATGGCCAGATCGTTGACCGGGTCGGAGCCGATGATGCGGGCGGGGTAGACATTGTCTCCCGAAAGATGAACGAGGATCTTGGTCGCCCGGGAGATGACGTGCTCGTTCGTGAGGATGTAGCCGTCGGCGCGGATGATGACGCCGCTGCCGAGGCTCTGCTCGCGCCGCTTCCGGGTTCTTCCCCCGAAAAAGTCGCGGAAGAAATAGTCCGTGAGCGGGTTTTTCATCTGCGAGAAGGGGTTCGCCTTCCGGCGGACCTGGAGGGTGGAGATATTGACGACGGACGGCGCGGCGCGCTCGACGGCGAGGACGACCGGGCTCCGGCGTCCCTTACGCCTCCGGCGACCCCGGAGGGAAGAGGAGGCGGTGGCCGCCTCCGCGGAGCCGGGCGGGGCGAACCATCCGGACCCTGTTCCGCCGGGCATGGTGGGCAAAAGGCCCGAAAAAGAGATGGCCGCAAGCAGCGCCAGCGCCTGCAGCCGAGCAGATCGGGGCTTGTCCCGCGGAGTGGTTGGCCACCGGACCGGGCAGCGGCCGATCATCGGCTGAACCTGACGGCCGCGAACAAATCCGACCCCCCGCGCCGGAGCAGCAGAAGGGCCGAGCCTTCTACTTCCGAACTCGTACCCTCCGCCCGGCGGATGATTTTGTCGAACTCGGCCCGCGTGGAGACGGCGGTATGGTTAACCTCGATAATTTCATCGCCCGCGCGGACGCCGCCCCGCTCGGCCGGACCCCCCGCCTTCACGGCGGTGACGATCAGGCCCCGCTTCGCCTCCAGGCGGAACCGGCTGGCGAGGCGGGGAGTGATCTCCTCGACCCTCACGCCCAGCGCGTTCCTGATTTGAGAGCGCGGTTTTCCGGGCCGGTCCGGGCGGCGGCCGATGCGCACGCGCAGGGTCTTGAACTCGCCCCCCCGGTAGTATTTCACCTCGGTCTCCTCGCCGGGCCGGGCGCGGGCCACGACGCGCGGGAGGGTCTGCCAGGTGACGACGGTTTTTCCCCCGAACTCGACGATCACGTCGCCGCGCCGGAGGCCTGCTTTGTCGGCCGGGCTGCCCCGCACGACGTGGGCGAGCCGCGCCCCCTGATAGCGCGTGAGGCCGATCTTCTTTCCCTCCTTTGCGGGAACCTCGCCGACCGAGATGCCCAGCCGCCCGCGAATGGGATATCCCTTGTGGCGAAGGTCGTCGAGGACGGCCTTGGCCTGGTTGATGGGGACGGCGAAGCCCACCCCCTGGCTCTTGTAGCGCCGCCCGCGCGTGAAGATCGCCGTGTTGATTCCAATCACCTCGCCCCGGCTGTTGGCGAGCGGACCGCCCGAGTTGCCCGGATTGATCGACGCGTCGGTCTGTAAATAGCTGTCGTAGGGCCCCTGATTCAGATCACGCCCCTTGGCGCTGATGATGCCCACCGAAACGGAGTGGGCGAGGCCGAACGGGCTCCCGACGGCGATCACCCACTCGCCGATCTCGACGGCGTCGGAGTCACCCAGCGCCGCCGGCGTGAGTTTCCCTTTGGTCTCGATTCGGATCAGAGCGAGGTCGGATTTCTCGTCCGTCCCGCTGACGCGGGCGGTGAACTCATCGCCGGTGTGGAGTTTGACAAAAATTTCGGCGGCGTCCTTGATGATGTGC
>NYYB01000050.1 GCA_002685755.1 Nitrospinota bacterium | reverse complement strand
TGATCAAGATCGGCATCGCCGGCCCGCTGACGGGCGATCAGGCCGCTTTCGGCGAGATGCTCAAGAACGGCGTGCTGCTGGCCGTGGCGGAGTGGAACAACAAGGGCGGCGTTTCCGTGGGCGGCAAAAAAATGAAGGTGGAGATTCTCTGGGGCGATGATCGGCACGACCCCAGAGAGGGCGTCTCCATCGCGCATAAATTCGTGAACTCTGGTGTGGTCGGGGTGGTCGGGCACTTCAACAGCTCGGTCTCCATACCGACCTCGACCGTCTACACCGAGGCGGGCGTTGTACAGATCACCCCCGCCTCGACGAACCCTAAGCTGACCGAGCAGGGCTCGAAGACCGTCTTCCGCGTCTGTGGACGTGACGATCAGCAGGGAGAGGTCGCCGCCGCATTTATCGTCGATAAGCTCAAGAAAAAGCGCGTGGCCATCCTCCACGACAAGACGACCTACGGCCAGGGCCTTGCCAACGAGACCCGGAAATTCCTGGAGCGAAAAGGGGTCAAGGCGGTTTTCTACAGCGGGATTATCCAGGGCGATAAAGACTTCACGCCCGTCCTCACCGCGATGAAGCAAAAAACCCCCGAGATCGTTTATTTCGGAGGGATTCATCCCGAGGCCATTCTGCTCGTCAAGCAGATGCGCGAGCGCCTCGGCATCAAGGCCGATTTCATCTCGGGCGACGGCGTTTTCGTCGATGAATTTTATAAAATCGCCGGCAAGTCCGCCGAGGGGAGCTACCTCTCGTTCACCCCGGATCAGGCCAAAATCCCGGCCGCCCTGGGCGTCATCAAAAAGCACCGCGCGCGTTTCGGGAAAGAGGTGGGCGCTTATACGATATACAGCTACGTGGCGTCGAATTTGATCCTCTCCTCGATCGAGGAGGCGGGCTCGACGAATGGCCCCAAGATCGCCGCGCATCTCAGGAGCAAGGCCTGGAAAACGGCGCTCGGGAAACTCCAGTTCAACAAAAAGGGGGATGTCCTCGAGAGCCCATATGTCTTCTGGCAGGTCAAGGGGGGCAAGTTTGTCCAGCTCAAATAGGGCGGCGCGCCGCATGAGTTCGTAATACGAGGGGGGGGAGGCCGAGAGGTCTTCCCCCTTTTTTTTATTAAAATCCCGAAAGGTCGTTCATGTTCGTACAACAGCTCGTCAACGGAATTGTCGTGGGCTCGGTGTACGCGCTCGTCGCGCTGGGCTATACCCTGGTTTACGGCATCCTCAAGCTCATCAACTTCGCCCACGGCGAAATTTACATGATCGGCGCCTATGTCGGGATTGCTGTTCTCTCCGTCCTCGGGTCGATGGGCATCACCCAGACGAGCGTCGCTCTGACCGTCGTTCTCGTATTTTTAATCCCCATGATCTACTGCGCCGCCTACGGGGTCACCCTTGAGCGCATCGCCTACCGTCCTCTCCGGAACGCCCCGCGCCTCTCCCCCCTCATCAGCGCCATCGGGATGAGCCTCTTTCTCCAAAACTACGTCCAGTTGGCCCAGGGCGCGCGCGACAAGGCCTTTCCGAATTTGGTGGAGCTTGGCGGCTTCGAGATTTATGGCGCCTATGTCAGCGGGCTTCAGATTTTCATCCTGGCGACCGCCCTGGGGGTGATGGCCGCCCTTCAGGTATTCATTCAAAAAACAAGGCTCGGCCGCGCGATGCGGGCCACCTCCCAGGATCGCACCATGGCCTCGCTTGTCGGGGTGGACGTGAACCGGGTGATCGCCGTGACGTTCGCGGTGGGCTCGGCCCTCGCCGCTATCGCCGGAGTGATGGTGGGCATGTACTACGGACTCATTAATCACTACATCGGCTTCATCGTGGGGATCAAGGCGTTCACGGCGGCTGTCCTCGGCGGCATCGGCAACGTGAGAGGGGCGCTTCTCGGGGGATTCCTGCTCGCGATGCTGGAGAGTTTCTGGGCGGGCTATGTCTCCGCCGTCTACAAGGATGTTTTCGCGTTCTGCGTTCTGGTCGTCGTCCTTATCTTCCGGCCCGAGGGGCTTCTCGGCGGCTCGGACGGGCCGGACAGGGGGTGATGCGGTGAGTTTCGCTTCGGCGCCGCTCGTGGGCCTTTGGTTCGCTTTCCTGGCGCTTCCGATTACGGGGCTGTGGACAGCGCTCTGGATCGGAGCGGCCTGCGCGCTGGCGGTTTTGGCGTCGAAGCTCTTTCGGGCGGTGTTTTCGGCGGGACCGGCAGCCGAGTCCCTCGCGCGGATGCAGCGCGGCATCGGCCGGGGCTGGGAGCGGGCCGGCGCGCTCGCTCGCGACAAAAGAGTCGCCCCGGTGTTTGTTCTGGCGCTCCTCGCGCTGCCCTGGGGGCTGGATCGCTACTCGACGGATATCCTCGTTGTCACCGGGATCTACGTCATGCTCGCGCTCGGGCTGAACGTCGTGGTCGGCTTCGCGGGGCTGCTCGATCTGGGCTACGTCGCTTTCTACGCGGTGGGCGCCTACGCCTATGCGCTGCTCGGCCCCTGGGCGGGGCTCTCGTTCTGGCCGGCGCTCGCCGTGGGCGGGGCGTTTTCGATGGTGTTCGGCATTTTGCTGGGAATTCCGGTGCTGCGCCTCCGGGGGGATTATCTGGCGATCGTGACGCTGGGCTTCGGCGAGATCATCCGCCTCGTTCTCAACAACTGGGATGACCTCACCAACGGGCCAAACGGCATCCTCGGAATCGGACGGCCCTTCATCGGTCCGATCAAGCTCTATCAGCCGGCGCATTTTTTCTATCTTGTCGTCGCGCTTTGTTTCCTGACGATGTTCGTCGTCGGCCGCCTCAACCGCAGCCGCCTCGGCCGGTCGTGGGCGGCGCTGCGCGAGGACGAAACGGCGGCCGAGTGCATGGGGATCAACATCACCTACGCGAAGCTGACGGCCTTCGCCTTCGGGGCCACCTGGGCCGGAGTCGGCGGGGTTATTTTCGCCGCGAAGCAGACCTTCGTCTCGCCCGAGAGTTTTTCATTCTTCGAGTCGGTGATCATCCTGTGCATGGTGGTGCTGGGCGGGATGGGGAGCATTCCGGGCGTCATACTGGGGGCGCTGGTGCTCACGGTGCTGCCCGAGGTCCTGCGCGACCTGACGCTCTACCGCCCGATGCTCCTGGGCGGGTCGATGGTGCTGATGATGGTGCTTCGGCCCCAGGGTTTTATGAAGATGAGGGGGCAGCGCATCATGGTTTCATCCCCTCGGGGGTTGGCCCCGGAGGAAATCAAAGACGCGGCACCCCCCAGGGCTGTGAGCCCCCCGGGCGGCGGCGCCGTCCCTGACGGTCCCATTCTCGAGTGCCGGGCGCTCACGCGCAGGTTCGGCGGCGTCGTGGCGCTCGACTCCCTCGACTTCGAGGTGCGCCCGGGCGAGGTTCTGAGCTTGATCGGGCCAAACGGCGCGGGTAAGACCACCGCCTTCAACGTCATCACCGGCATGGCGCCTCCCACCTCGGGCGGCGTGTGTTTCTGCGGGAAAAGCATCGTCGGTCTCAAGCCCGACAGCGTTAGCCGCCTCGGCATCGCCCGGACGTTTCAGAACATTCGCCTCTTCAGGGGTATGAGCGTTCTCGAAAACGTCATGATCGGCCGCCACGGAAAATTGCGGACCGGTCCCATCGGCGCCGTCGCCCGTTCCTCCCGCGTACTCGGGGAGGAACGGGAGGCCATCGATTTTTCTCTCGAAATCATCCGTTTCGCGGGCATCGGCGCCGGGGTGGGCGACCGGGCGGACTCGCTCTCCTACGGAGAGCAGCGGCGCCTCGAGATCGCGCGGTCGCTGGCGTCCGAGCCACGGCTCATCCTTCTGGACGAGCCGGCCGCCGGGATGAATCCGCGCGAGAAAAGCGAGCTCAACGAGCTGATCCTCGCGATTCGGGCTCGCGGAGTGACGGTTTTGCTCATCGAACACGATATGAAAGTCGTCATGGGCATCTCGGACCGCGTCGTCGTCATCGATCACGGCGTCAAGATCGCCGAGGGAACCCCGGCCGAGGTGCGCGCCGACCCGAGGGTGATCGAGGCCTATCTGGGAGCCTCTCATGCTTGAAGTCCGGGACATTCACTTCTACTACGGGCGTATTCACGCCCTCCAGGGCGTTTCCCTCGAAATTCCCGCCGGGAAGGTGGTGTGCCTCATCGGGAGCAACGGGGCCGGAAAATCCACCACCCTGATGGCGATAAGCGCAGTGCGCCCGGTGTCGAAGGGCGAAATCCGCTTCGACGGCGTGCCGATTCACGCCCTCTCGCCCGAACGGATCGTCCGGCTGGGAATCTCCCAGGTGCCCGAGGGCAGGCGGATTTTCCCGGGTCTCACCGTTTATGAAAATCTCGAGATGGGGGCCTTTCTCCGCTCCAACGCGGGGGAGGTGAAGGAGGACATGGATCATGTATATTCTCTGTTCCCGATCCTTTTCGAGCGCCGCCGCCAGCTGGGCGGAACACTGTCCGGCGGGGAGCAGCAGATGCTCGCCATCGGGCGGGCGCTCATGGCGCGGCCCAGGCTGCTTTTGCTCGACGAACCCTCGCTGGGGCTCGCGCCGAAAATCGTGGAGACGATTTTCGAGGTGCTGGACAGTATACGAAAGGAGGGAACCGGTATCTTTCTTGTCGAGCAAAACGCCCACCTGGCGCTGGGCTTTTCGAATTGGGGCTACGTCATGGAGACGGGCCGCGTGGTCATGGACGATAGCCCCGGCGTCCTGCGCGACTCGCCCGAGGTCCGCCAGGCCTATCTGGGCGAATAAATCGGCTGGGCGAATAATTTGACATTTTTTTTCTCCGCTACGTGTCGGCGGAATCATCGAACGCGAGGAGATTTTCCATGATTTACGAGCTGCGCATCTATAAGATCAAGCCCGGAACGGTTAAGGAGTATTATGAAAAATTCCACGAGGCCTTCGAGGAGCGCCAAAAGCTCTCGCGCATGATCGGAATCTTCAACACCGAGGTCGGCGACCTGAACAAGATCATGCATATCTGGGAGTACGAGGACCACGTCCAGCGGGCCGAGACTCGCGCCAAGGCGTCCGGCTACGACTGGTGGCCGCCGCCCATCGGCGATCTGCTGGTGAGCCAGACGACCAAGATAGTGACGACGCCCTCTTTTCGGCCCGAGCCCCGGCTCGGTGAGTTTGGGGGCATATACGAGGTCCGCACCTACCAGCTCTTGCCCGGAAAGATTCCCAACGTGCTGGAGAAATGGACCCAGAATCTCCTGCCCCGCGAGGAGCTCTCGCCCGTCTCCGCGGTGTTCATGAGCGAGTCGGGCCCGCTCAACGAGTGGATACACATCTGGGCCTACAAGGACATGAACCACCGCACCGAGATGCGGAAGAAGGCCAGCGAGCTGCCCAGCTGGCCGCCGGGAGGGAGGCCCTTCTTTCAATCGCAGAATACCGAAATCTGGGTTCCGGGCCCCTACTCGCTGATGCGGTAGGTGTCCGGTAGCCATCACCCAAAAAGCCTTCCCGGTCAACACCGGGAGGGCTTTTTGGGTGAGTGATTATAGCGGGCTAGGAAAAAAACTTCCCACGACCCCCAGCGCCCAGCAGTAGTAGGCGAAGCCTCTCAGATTTCCCCGCCGCACCACCCGGAGCAGCCAGCCGAGGGCAAAGACGCCCGCGGCGGCGGCGGCGAGGGTGCCGACGATGTAGGGGGCCATGTCCGCCGGTGAGACGGCGGCGAAATGTCTCGCCTTGAGAAGTAAGGCGCCCCCGATGGCCGGAATCGAGAGCAGAAAGCTGAAGCGGGCGGCCGTCTCGCGGTCGATGCCGAGGAAGAGGGCCGAGGTGATGGTCGAGCCCGACCGGGAGATGCCGGGGACGATGGCGAGGGCCTGGAAGGCGCCGATGGCGAGGGCGTCCCGCCAGGTCAACTCGGCCTCCCCCCGGCCGTCGCCGGTGGGCGATTTGCCGAAAAAAAGGAGGGCGCCGGTCGCGAGGAGCGCGAGCGATGTCATCCGCGGGCTGGCGAAAAGGCCCTCTATGAAATCCTCGAAGAGGACGCCGACGACTCCGGCCGGAACCGTTCCCAGGAGGATGAACCAGCCCGTATGGGCCGAGGCGCGGTCGCCGGGTTTTCCGGCTAGGGAGAGGAGCCAGGCGCGGAGTATCCGAAGGGCGTCCCTTCCGTAGAAGTAGAGAACGGCGGCGAGGGTGCCGACGTGGACCAGAATATCGAAGAGGACCTGGGGCTCGGCTAAGCCGAGGGCGGCCTGTCCGAGGACGAGGTGGCCCGAACTCGAGACCGGGAGAAATTCCGTCATCCCCTGGAGGACGCCCAGCAGCGCCGCCTCCGCCCATCCGATGGTTTCGGTCATGTCGGGTCCCTGGGGCTAGAGGTGGCGCCCGAGGCCTTTCTTGCCGAGGCGCCCGACGATATCGCCAACCGCCTGCGCCCGGTCGGCGCGGCAGATGAGAAGGGCGTCCTCGGACTCGATGACGATGAGGTCCTCGACTCCCACAGCGGCGACGAGGGGTTTGGAGGACCTGACGATGAGCCCGCGCGCGTCCTCGGCCAGGATACTCCCCCCCTTGGGGAGTATCCATACGTTGCCCGCCCCGTCGAGGGGGAGGACACGCCGGAGCGCGGTCCAACTGCCCACGTCGTCCCATCCCATGTCGGCGGGGAGGACGATGAGGCCGCACGCTCTCTCCATCACCGCGTAGTCGATGCTGATCGACTCGCAGGCCTTGAAGGCGCGGTTGAATTCCCGTGTTTTTCCTTTTCTAAACGCCGCCGCCGCCCGCTCGATATGGCGGGCGGTCTCGGGAAGGCCGCGTGCGATCTCGCGGAGGGCCCGCTCTGCGCGCCAGATGAATATGCCCCCGTTCCAGTAGTAACGCCCCGAGGAGACGAATTGCCTGGCGCGGGCGAGGGTCGGTTTTTCGGTGAAGCGGCGGACGGCGTAGGCCTCGGTTTTACCCGGGATTTTCGCGCCCCGCTGGATATAGCCGTAGCCTGTCTCGGGGCCCGATGGCTTGAGGCCGAGGGTGACGATGGCGTCTCGGTCCGCGGCGAGCCGGGCGGCGGCGCGGACGAGCCGCCTGAGGGTGGCCGGGCGGGCGATGTGGTGGTCGGACGGAAAGGCCGCCATCACCGCTCCCGGTTCGCGGTTCTCGATGAGCCGGGCGGCCAGGCCGAGGCAGGGGGCCGTGTTCCTCCCCTCGGGCTCGAGGACGATATTTCGCCGGGGAACCTCGGGGAGGGTTTCGTGAATCAGCCGGCGGTGCGCGGCCGAGCCGATGACGAGGATGCGCTCGGGCGCGACGAGGCCACCGAGCCGGGCCGCCGATTGCGCGAGAAGGGAGTCTTCACCCGGTTTGGCGCCCGGCTTGCCTCCCTTTTTCACGCGTGATTTTCCAGTCTTTTTCCCGCCCGGCGCTCCGCCGCCCGGCGGCAGAAATTGCTTGGGCCGCCCAGAGCGGCTTTCGGGCCAAAAGCGCGTGCCGCTGCCGCCGGCCATGATCACCGCCCAGAGCTGAGGCTTGTTTTTCGCCATGGCTAGCGCACCCACCTGAGGACGAGGAACCCGCCGCTGAGAAGGACGGCGAACACGATCGTCAGGATGTTGAAATAGCGGTCGATGAAACCGCGGATCGGCCCGCCGAATTTCCTGATCAACCAGGCGACGAGAAAAAACCTCGCCGAGCGGCTGAGCACCGAGGCGAGGACGAACACGAGGAAGCTGATCCGGAAGGCGCCGGCCGAGATGGTGAACACTTTGTAGGGAATCGGGGTGAACCCCGCTACCCCCACAAACCAGAAGCCCCATTCGCGAAAATAGATTTGAACGAGATCGTATTTATCCATCGCGCCGTAGAAAATCAGAACGGGCCGGCCGATCGTCTCGAAGAGGGCGAGGCCGATGTAGTAGCCCACCACGCCACCGGCGACGGAGGCCGCCGAGCACACGGCGGCGAAGAAGAAGGCGCGCCGGGGTCTTGAGAGCGAGAGGGCCATGAGCAGCGGGTCCGGGGGCACCGGAAAAAAGAAGGACTCCGAGAAGGAGAGCGCCGCCAGGGCGGAGGTTCCGTAGTGGGAGTCCGCCCAGTCGAGTATCCAATCGTAGAGCTGGCGAATTTTATGCATCGGGCAGCTTCACTGAGGGAAACTCCCCGAGCCGGGCAAAGACCTCGTCGCGGTAGGCCTCGAGGGCGGCCTGGTCCTCGGCCTCGAAGCGGCAGACGATGACGGGCTGGGTGTTCGATGCCCGGACGAGGCCCCAGCCTCTCTCGAAGTAGATGCGAACGCCGTCAACCTCGTTGGTTTCGTATTTCTCGCGGAAGTGGGCGCGCAGGGACTGGACGATTTCGAATTTATCATCGTCCGTGCTTTCGATCCGGAGTTCGGGCGTCGATATGGAGGCGGGTATCCGGGCCATGTGCTCGGCGAGAGTCTCATCGCCCGAGGAAACTAGGTGAGCCAATCGGGCTGCCGAGAATATCGCATCGTCGTAGCCGAGGTAGCCGTCCTCGAAGAAAATATGTCCCGACAACTCGCCGCCCAGCGGCGCCTTCTCCTCGACGAGTCGAGCGCGGACGAGAGAGTGCCCGGTGGGCGACATGACGGGCCGCCCGCCCATCGCCGCCACCGCTTCGGCCAGACGATTCGAGCATTTCACGTCGAATACGATGGCCTCGCCCGGCCGGCGGGCGAGGATGGGCCCGGCGTAGAGGATCAGGAGTTCGTCCCCCCAGATGATCCGCCCGGTGGCATCGACCGCTCCGATCCGGTCGCCGTCTCCGTCGAGGGCGATGCCGGCCTCGGCGCCAGTTTCCTTGACGCGGGCGATGAGGACCTCGAGGTTGGCCGGTATGGTGGGGTCCGGGTGATGGTTGGGATAGGTGCCGTCGGGCTCGCAGAAGAGTTCGTCCACCTCGGCGCCGATGGCCCTGAGGGCCCGCGCCGCGACGGGCCCGCCGGCGCCGTTTCCAGCGTCGAGGACCACCTTGACGGGCCTCGAGAGCGACAGATCTCGCGAGACGCGCTCGATGTAG
>NYYB01000049.1 GCA_002685755.1 Nitrospinota bacterium | reverse complement strand
CGAGAATCATCGGCCATCTCTCCAAGGGGTATCGCCAGCGCGTGGGCCTGGCCCAGGCGCTGGTCAACGATCCCCACATCCTCATCATGGACGAGCCCACATCGGGACTCGACCCCGCCCAGATTATCGAGATTCGCGATTTGATCCGCGGCCTCAAGGGCAACCACACGATCATCCTGAGCACGCATATCCTCCCCGAGGTCAACGTCATCTGCGACCGCGTCGTCGTCATTCACCAGGGCCGGATAGCGGCGGAGGGCGCCCTCGACGCCCTGGCGGCGGGTGTCGAGGATGAGGAAACCATCCGGGTCTCGGCGCTGGGGCCGGCTGAGGCGATTCGGAGCGGCCTCGCCTCGGTCTCCGGGGTCCGGGACGTGAGTTTGAAAGAGGATGAAGCGGGCGAGGAGGTGCACCTGGAGATTAGCGCCGAGAAGGGACGGGATGTTCGCCCGGACCTCGTGGCGGCGGTGTCGGCGGCGGGCGGCCGTCTCACCGAGCTCTATCGGGAGCGAATCACGCTTGAGGATACGTTCGTCAAAATTATCGGCGGTGAGTCGAGAAGCGGGGAGGAGGCGGCCCATGTCTAATATCTGGGTCATTTGCCGCCGGGAGTTGGCTTCGTTCTTCTTCTCTCCGATCGCCTATGTCGTTCTCGGCGCCTGGACGCTCCTCCTGGGCGTCTTCTATTCCGGCTCGTTTCTCAACTATGCCGTCATTTCGCTGCAGATCATGAGGAATCCGCAGGCGGCGAGCCGTCTCAACCTCACGGCGACGTCGGCCATATTGGGCCCGGTCTTCTCGAGCACCACCGTCGTTCTTTTGTTCGTCATCCCCCTGTTGACCATGCGCCTCTTCAGCGAGGAGAAAAAACAGGGAACGATGGAGCTTCTGCTGACCTATCCCCTTCGCGACGGAGATATCTTGATGGGCAAGTATCTTTCCGCCCTTTTGATATATGGCGTCATGTTGGTTTTGACCTTTGTTTATCCTGCGATCCTGGGCGCTTTCGTTTCGGTCGATTGGGGAGTCGTCGGGGCCAGCTATCTCGGCCTGCTCCTTCTGGGAAGCGCTTTCCTGGCCGTCGGAGTGCTGGCCAGCTCGCTCACGTCGAATCAGATTGTCGCGGCCATGATCTCCTTCATGATCCTGTTGACGAGTTTTGTCCTCGACTTCCTCTCGGTCTCGGCGGGCCCGATAATGAGCGGGGTGCTTCGCCACCTATCGCTCGGCTTGCATCTCAGATCGTTTATCCAGGGGGTCGTCGATACGCGGGATCTGGTTTTTCTCGTGAACGTGAATATCCTGTGCCTGTTCCTGACGATGCGCTCGCTTGAATATTGCCGGTGGAGGGGATAGGCGAAATGAACAGTCCAAACTTGAACCTCTACAGCATCATCGCCGGAATCGCCCTGATGTTAGTAGGCCTCCTCGGGTGGGTGCTCCAGGATCCCATCGACGGCGTATCGCTGTGGGGCTACGCCGCCCTGGGTCTGGGGGTGCTCATCCTGGCTTTCGGCCTGTGGGAGTCGCGCCACGGCCTCAAGGGAGGAATGCGCCGCTCGACGCGGACGGGATTCCAGGTGGGGGCCATGATCGTCGTTGTGACGGGGATTTTGGCCGTCGTCGAACTGGTTTCGATAAAGCACAACAAGCGGTGGGATCTGACGCCCGGAAGTTATTTCACGCTCTCCCGGAAAACCCTGCAGATTCTCGACAAGCTGGAGGCGGAGAAAAAGCGGATCGAGATCATCTCTTTCACGCCCAAAATCCAGAACGAGGCGATTAAAAAAGTGCTCGAGCAATACTCCCGCCGGACGAAAATGGTGAAATCCCGGTTCGTCGATCTGGATTCGGCCCCGAGGACGGCCAAGAAATACGATGTGGACTCATACGGAACAATCGTGGTCGTCCATCGCTTCGAAAAAGACGGGAAAAAATCTGGGAAGGCCGCGGGAGACGCCAAGGCGGGCGGGAAGGAGAAGAAAAGTTTCCGCTCCGAGAAGTTTTTCGACCTTTCGGAGAACTCCATCGCAAACGCCATCCTGAAAACTATTCAGACGGACCAGAAGCGGGTTTTTTTCCTGACCGGCCACGGCGAGCGCCTGCACGTCGGCAGAGGGAGGCAGTTGATGGCCACCCTCGCGACGAACATGCGCTACGACAACTACAAGGTGGACGAGCTTTTCCTTTTGAGGAAGAAGGGAGTCCCCAAGGACACGAAACTGCTCGTCATCGCCGCGCCGAGAAAAGACATCGAAGAGGCCGAAGCGGGTTTTATTGAAAAATACCTGAATGGCGGCGGGCGGCTTCTGGCGCTTCTCGAGCCCGAAACGCCCCAGGGCCGGCTGACCGATTTGCTCAAGAAATTCGGCGTCGATGCCCCCGAATCGTTCGTCATCGACCCCCAGGCGGTCCAGTTCGCGCTGGTGGGCGGAAACGAGCTCACCCCCTTCGTCACTCAATACGGCGTCCACGATATCACCAAACAGATGCGCGGGATGGCGAGCATGTTCCCGACGGCCCGGCGCATATCGGCGAAGTCCGATCCCAAAAAGGGTGTTTCCACCGAAATCCTCGCCCGGACGGGGAAGGGGAGTTTTACGGTGGGGCGCATCGAAGTTAAGGATCAGCAAGTTTCCTACGATCCGGCCACGAAAAAAGACGGGCCCGTCTCCCTGGGCGCGGCAGTGACGGTCGATCTCGAAAAATTCCTTCCGAAGAGCACCGGTGAAGTGCCCTCGGGCGCGGATAATTCCAAGAACGGAGGCAAGAAAGAGGCGCGCATCGTGGTGTTCGGCGACGCCGATTTCGCGAGCGACGCCTTTATCGGAGCCCAGGGCAACGGAAACCTCATCCTCAATTCGGTGAACTGGCTGAGCGGCGAGAAGGCTCTCGTCACAATCCGCGCCAAGCGCCGGGTGGGAGAGCCTCTTCTCCTGGCCGGCGGCCAGGCCGAATTCGTCCGCATGTTCACGGTTTGGGTCATGCCATTGCTGGTGATTCTCTTTGGAGCCGCCGTTTACGTTCGGAGAAGGCAGCTGCAGTGAACCCGAAAAAAAATCTCATCCTCCTGCTTGTCCTGCTCGTCGCCGGGGTGGGTTACTACCTCTACGATGTGAAGTGGGCCGGCGAGAAAAAGGCCGAGGAGGATCGAAAAGCCAAAATCCTCAAGGGGGTCGACTCGAAGCGCCTGATGCGAATTTCCCTTCAGCGCAAGGAGGCTCCCTTCCAGCTCATCCGGGCCGAAAAAAACTGGCGCTTCGTGAAGCCGGTCGATGCCCTGATGGACGAAGACCAGCAGGAGATCGTCATCAAGGCGGCCGCGGATCTCAAACCCCACCGCCGGCTAGGCAAGATGTCCGACATTTCGGAATTCGGCCTCGATAAGCCCCGGATGACCATCACTTTCGGCCTCAAGGACGAAAACGAAGTCATCATCCACATCGGGGACCGCACGCCCACCCGCGAATTTCGGTACGCCTCGATCAAGAGCAACAAATCCTCCATCTTTACCCTGAAGATCAGCGACATCAACAAAATCAACAAAAAGGTATTTGAGCTTCGCGATCGCGCCATCGTTTCGATGGAGCCCGAAGAGATTCAACGCTTCGTCGTCGAGCCGAAAGGCAAGAACCCCTTCACGGTGGTTCGCAAGGGCAAGGAGGATTGGGAGATGACGGCTCCCGTCAAGGACAAGGCGGATTCTACCGAGGCGGACGGCGTGCTCTCGGCCCTTAAATACAAAAAAGTGCTCCGGTTCGTGAAAGAGGACCCCAAGGATCTCACCCCCTACGGGCTCGACATGCCCGTCTATGCGATTCGCCTTTTTACGGACAAGAAAGATAAGAAGGACAAAAAAGGAGATGGGATTCTTATCGGCCTGCCGACCGAAGCGTCGCTGCCGGTCCGCCAGGGGAAAACGGTCAGGCAGGTGGTCCACTACGCGCGGAGGATCTCGGGCGGGCCGGTGATGCTCATCGGCAACGATGTCGTCAAGGATTTTCCGAGGGAGCCCTTCAAGCTGAGGAATAAAAACATCATCGACTTCGATGTGGACCATATCACCCGCCTCAAGCTGGAGCGGACGTCCGGGTCCATCGACATCAAGCGGCTGGCCAAGAAAAAATGGGACATGCGGGTAACGCGGCCGGGCGGGAAGTCGGTCCAGGTCCCCTCCCGGCACAAACACATCGACGACGTGTTGTGGGACATCAAGTGGGCCAACGCGGTGGAATTCGTGGATGAGCCGGAGGATTTGGCGAAGTACGGCCTCGCCCCGAAGGGGGTGAACCGGGTGAGCGTCTGGATCAAGAAGAAAAAAGAGGGCCCCGAGGTGAAAAAATCCCTCACCCTCGGGCCTCTGACCGGCGGCAAGAAGACCTATGGCCGGCTCGACGGGTCGAAGCGCCTGTTCGCGTTCGACAAAAAGGACTTCGACAAGATACTGAGATCCTCTTTCCAACTGAGCGACCGCCGCCTCGCGAAAATCGAGAAGGAAGAGGATATCGCCCGGGTGGCGGTGAAATTCCCCTCGGGCGTTGAAATGCTGTTTCGCCGAAGCGGGGAGGATTGGACGATCAAACACCCCTCCGGAAGGAAGGCGAACGGCGGCGCGATCGCAAGTCTTCTCACCATGCTGAAAGACCTCGAGCACGAGGGTGAGGCCAAGGAGGGACCCCGTGATTTCGAGAAATTCCGGGCCCGGGTGTCTCTCGAGGATAAAAGCGGAAAGAAATTCGGGCCGATCACCTTCGCCCGCGGCGAAACGAAGGATTGGATGTTCGTGAAGGAAGGGAAGGGCGCTAAGGTGCTCAGGGTGAAAAAAAGCCAGATCGGCCCCAATCTGCCCGGGTCAGCGGACGCGCTACTCGAGGAAAAAAAGAAGAAGGCCGAAAGTTAGGCGCCTGTCTCCAGTATTTGTCCCCGGAAAAATCCGAACCCTCCCGGCCGCGCCGAATCGCATCGGCCGCGCCGATTACCCGGCAGCCGGAAAACCGCTTGCCTGCGTGACCCGCGCCATCTGCTCTTTGTGCAGGGCGTCGTGAATCCCCATGCAGTTCATCCGGTCGTATATATTCAAATCTCCGTAGCGGGTGGCCGGCGGGTTCAAGCGCTCGAGATCGCGCTCGCGATAGGGGGCGAGGGTCTTGTTCGTCTCCTCCCGGGCGGGCATGAGCAGCGGAATCATTTCGGAAAGAGGGCGGCCCTCCACGGGGTGGAGTTGTTCGGGCGCGGGAACGGGGCCCTGCTCGCGGCGCCTGAGCTGGTCCGAGGTCAGCTTTTGGGGGTTATCGGGCGCATTGTTCCAGTTCCCCGTTTTTTGTGCGGTCTCGAGGGTCTCGACGAGCATTTTTCTGGCGAAATCGTCGGTGAGAAGAATGTGCTCCACCCCCTGNGCGATGGACCATTCCCCGTCGGGAGGCTCCCATCCGGCCTGGGCGTCGGTCTGGTTTTCCAGAAATCCAATTAAATCCCGGCGGTCGTTCATCGNCGAATCAATTGNCGCGTCGAATTTTTCTTCGGGGGTCATGGCCTAGCCTACCCTGTTTAATGATTAATGAAATGGGNATCGGAGAATTGATGGAAAAATATCATAAATTTAGCGNTTCGTCCGCCAATCATCGCCCCGAACAATCAACNCTCCGNCATATTAGGGCGGCAATATCAAGCAACCCTCCGAAATGNCGCCGGATGCCTCCGNTNGGTGACGGGGANGCGGCCGGGGTGTAGTCTATGNTCTGTGGCGATACGCCGTTTTTCCAAAATCAACGAAGCGAAGGCGCCCACGATGCCAGAAAAAGGTGATCAGATGCCCGGTCCAAGCGCCGAATCGGACCGCATCGATCTTCCAGCCGGCGAAACCGCCAACCTGGGCGTAATCGGTGGCCGATCGCGCCTTCGAAAGGTGATCCTCGTACTCGTTTTAGCGGGGGCGGCGTTCGGAGGTTATAAGGGAATTTTGGTCTGGCGCGAGGAATTTCGCAATTTTGAATCCACGGACAATGCTTATGTCAAGGCGACCGTCGTCCCCGTCAGCCCCCAGGTCGCGGGCGTCGTGAGCGAAATGATGGTGTCCGACAACCAGGCGGTACACGCGGGGGACCTGCTTGTCCGCCTTGATGCCAGGCGTTTTCGGGTGCCCGTGGAAAAGGCCCGCGCGGCCGTCGGAGTGGCGCGGGCGCGCTACGAAGCGAGTAAGATCTCCGTCATTCACTCGCAGGGGCGCGTCACCGGGCTCCTCGATGAGGCCCGCGCCCGGATGGCGACCCTCAAAAAGACCCTGCGCTCCGCTCAGGCCTTGTTCGTTCAGAGGCGCAAGGAAACCCAGGCCACCGCGGCCACCCTGGCGCGAACGCGGGACGATTTAAGGCGAAAGCGAAGCCTCCACCGCCAGCGGGTGATCTCCGACGAGGACCTGACGCAGGTCGAGGCCTACTTCAAGGTCGCCAACGCCAACCACGAAGCCATCACGGCGGCGCTTATGGTGGAGGAGGAGAAGGTCGCCGCCCTCAAGCAGCAATTGAAAGAGCACCATGCCTCCATCGGTCTGGCGAAAAACGAGGGGCAATCCGAGCGGATGCAGGAGTTGACTTCTCAGTCGCTCAAGGCCGAGCTGGCGGAGGCGGAGGCCGACCTGAAGGCCGCCCGCGTGTTTCTCTCCTACACGGAAATCAGGGCTCCGGTTTCGGGATACGTTTCGAAAACCCTGGACCCGGGAACCTATGTCGAGCAGGGCCGCCCCCTGCTTGTCGTCGTTCAACTGCACAAGGCCTATATCCGGGCGAATTTCAAGGAGGTCCAGCTCCAGGATATCCACGTGGGCCAGCCCGTCACGATCACCGTCGACGCCTATCCGAATTATCCCTTCAGGGGCCATGTGGGCAGCGTCTACTCCGGGACGGGGGACGCATTTTCCCTGCTTCCCGCCGAGAACGCTACGGGTAATTGGGTGAAAGTCACGCGCCGGATTCCCGTCAAAATACTACTGGATGAATCTCCTCCCCCCCGGTATCCCCTGTTGGTCGGGATGTCCGCCAAGGTGCGAGTCGATGTGCGCGACCGAAGCGGCTCCCGCCTGCTGGCCTATCCGAGCCGCACCCAGAAAAACGCGACAATCATTCGTTGAGTCAGAATACAGAGTCCTCCGCGCCCATCCACGGCGGGGAAGGCAACGCCGCCTGGCAGGGCCTCCCCGTCGGCAGGCGGAGGATGGTGACGTTCGCCGTGATGTTCGCTGCGTTCATTTCGGTCCTGGACACGACCATCGTAAACGTCGCCCTTAAGCATATGCGGGGGACCTTCGGGGTCGATCTTTCCACGATCACCTGGGTGGCCTGCAGCTACACCATCGCTCAGGTCATCATGGTCATCATGTCCGCTTGGTGGAGTACGCTCCTGGGCAGGAAACGGTTTCTTCTCATATCCGTCGTTTTTTTTACCCTCGGCTCCATCCTGGCTGGCACGGCAACCACCTTCAACGAAATGATCGTTTACCGAATCCTCCAGGGAGCGGGAGGAGGAAGCCTGGTCCCTCTTTCCCAGGCGATTTTGAGGGAATCCTATCCGCCGAGGCTTCACGGCGCCGCAATGGCGAGGTTCGGCATGGGTGTCGTCCTGGCGCCGGCCCTCGGGCCGGTGGTGGGGGGGTATCTCACCGATGAATTCGGGTGGCCCTGGATATTCTACATCAATGTTCCCTTCGCCATCGTGGGATTTATTTTGATAAGTGTCTACGTGAAAGATCCGCCGTACCTCAAGCGGGGGATACAGAGGGTCGATTGGGTGGGAATCGCATTTCTCGCCGTAGCGATTACGGGCGTTCAAATTTTTTTAGAACGGGGCCAGGAGGAGAATTGGTTCGATTCGAATTGGATCATCGCCGTTTCCGTCGTCACGGTAATCGCTCTCGCCGCGTTGGTGTTCTGGGAACTCCGCACGGACGAGCCCATCGTGAATCTACGGGTGCTTCGGAACGTTCCACTGGCCGTCGGGTCGAGCATCATGCTTCTCTTCGGCATTGCCCAGTTCGGGACGACATTCATTCTGCCCCAGTTCCTCCAGGACCTTCTTGAGTACACGCCCTACCACGCGGGTATGACGATGGCACCCAGGGGGATCATGCTGTTCACGACCCTGGTCGTGGTGGGACGCCTGTTCAGGTATGTCGATTCGCGCATTTTCATACCGATCGGGGCCGGCCTGATCATTTTCGGAATGGCGGTTTTCTCCGGTCTCTCTCTCGATGCGGGTTTTTGGAACATGCTTCCTGGCCTGATTTTTCTCGGAATGGGGGCGCCCTGCATATTCATCACCCTTTCCACGATTTCCCTCGGTAGCGTCAAGCCCAAAGACACGACCGCGGCGGCGGGAATATTCAATCTCGCCCAACGAATGGGGGGAAACATCGGTTTCGCCTTGCTCACGACGATTCTAGAGCGGCGCATCGCCTTTCACCGGCTCAACCTGATAGCGAACATCACGGAAACGAACGAGGCCTTTCTCCGCTTCAAGGCCGGAATCGCCGAGTCCCTCCTTCAGCAACAGGTCCCCTCAAGCCTCGCCATTGCGAAATCCCTCGCCCTGGCCGACCGGCTGGTGGAGAAGCAGTCGATCATGCTTGCCTATAACGATCTTTACATGTTCCTGGGGATAATGTTTCTGGCGATCGTTCCGCTGGTTTTGTTCTTTAAATCCCCCAATCGGAAGGTGTGATCCGGCCGCCGGACCCCTCCGATGCGAATGGCGGGCTTGGCTGATTCCCGATTTGGTTTTAATTGTGGCATCTAATCGGGAATTCGCCGTTCACAGGGTGTTTTCCGGTTTCAGGGGAGGGCTTCCGGACCGGGCTTTGGGAGGATGAGCCGGGAGTCCGCCAGGCCATTGAAAGACCCCGCTTCCTGCCTCCCTTGACATCCGGGCGCCGGGAGGGCATAAACCCTTCTGACATTTCTCGCGATCGCGCGTTGTGCTTCCTGCGATCGGAAGCGCCTCATGTCCCGAGACCTATCCAGTTACCCTCCGTCTTCTCCAGGTGCGCGTGGAAAGCGGTACAAGCCACGATGCATATGACCGCCCGATGGGGCGGCGGCTTCTGGCAGAAGGAAGTACGTTTACATGACTCAAAGTTCGTTCGCCGATCTCGGCGTGTCCGGGCCGCTCGAGCGCGCCCTTCGCGCGGAGAACTACACCCACCCGACTCCGATTCAGGATCAGGCCATCCCGCGGCTCCTCGCCGGACGGGACCTGCTTGGTATCGCCCAGACCGGCACGGGAAAGACCGCCGCCTTCGCTCTGCCCATCCTGCAGCATCTTTTCGCCGGCCGGCCCGGCAACAATGGAAATGCCGAAAGAAATGATGACGGCAATGGAAAGCGCGGCGGCAAACACCGCCGGCGAGCCGTCCCGCGCGCCCTCATCATGGCGCCCACGCGCGAGCTCGCCCTCCAGATAGGGGAGAGTTTCCGCTCCTACGGGCGGCACCTCCCGCTGCGCCACACAGTCATCCTGGGCGGAGTGAGCCAACATTCCCAGGTACGCGCCCTCTCGGGCGGGGTGGACATCCTCGTCGCCACGCCGGGGCGTCTGCTCGATCTGAAGGAACAGGGCCACGTCCGCCTCGGCCAGATGTCTCACCTCGTCCTGGACGAGGGCGACCTCATGCTCGACATGGGTTTTCTGCGCGATGTGCGGAAGATCATCGCCGCCCTGCCCACGAAGCGCCAGACGATGCTCTTTTCGGCGACCATGCCCACTGACGTCTCGTGCCTGGCCGGGGAGATCCTGAGCGATCCCGTCCGCGTCGAGGTCTCCCCGAGAATCATCACCGTCGAGAAGGTCGACCAGCGCGTTTTCTTCGTCGACATGGGAAAAAAGCGAGCCCTTCTGTCCCATCTTCTCCGGGACGCCGGCATGAGCCGCGTGATCGTCTTCACGCGCACGAAGCGGGGCGCCAGCCGCCTCGCCATACAGCTCGAAAAAGCGGGCTTCCCGACCGAATCCATACACGGCGACAAGGCCCAGAGCGCCCGCCAGAGCGCCCTCGCGCGGTTCCGGAAAGGGGGCGCCCGCGTTCTCGTCGCCACCGATGTCGCCGCGCGCGGCATCGACATCTCCGGCGTGACCCACGTCGTCAACTATGAGCTGCCCAACATCCCCGAAAGCTACGTCCACCGCGTCGGGCGGACCGCCCGGGCCGGCGCCGAGGGTATCGCGCTCTCATTCTGCGACACCTCGGAGCGCCCCTTCCTGCGCGGCATCGAACGGGTGACGAAGCAGCCCATCACCGTCGTTGAAAACCACCCCCACCAAAACGCCGCCGCCACCGGGGGGCAGGACCTGAGCCAGCCCAGACCTTCCTCTACCAGGAAGGCCCCGGTCGGGCGATCGGCGCCCAAGCGTAGGGCGGCATCCGGGCCCTCCCGTCCCAAGCAGCGTCGATCCGCATCGGGCGGAAGCGCTCCCAAGCGGCAGGGCTGGTCCGGGGAGCGAATCGCCTCCGGTGGAACCTCCCACGGTGGGACCGCGCCCGGCACGGCCGATGGAACCACTCGTGGTGGGGCCGGAGCGCGCCGAAGGCGCAGAATCCGGCGGCGCGCCTCGGCGGTGTAGGCCACTCATTATCCGCCGACAAAAGCAGGGGTTGGTTTTTCGCCTGAAAATGGGGATGAAGACGTCGAGCACGCCAAAAAAATAGGATGTTATTGTTTAAGAACGCCCTGGTAAAGAGTTGAAAATAAATCTATTAACGGAGAAGGTGAAGGCATTTGAACCGCCGGATGCGCGTTGGCCACTTCTTTCGGGAGGGCTGGGCCGCAGTGATTTAGTGAATAGATCATCCGGCCGCTCCCAGCTCCCCGAGCTGGCGGTTCCGGCCCCGCTTCCCGTATCGCTCGAACGCCTTTGCGTAGCCTCGTCAAAGGATTCGGGAATCATGAATTCGAGCCCGTTACCGTCCGGGTCCTGGCAGAAGAGTTGCTTGAGGCCAATCGCTGAGTTGGGGTCCTGGCAGTAGGGTACCCCGTGCTCTTCGAGGC
>NYYB01000169.1 GCA_002685755.1 Nitrospinota bacterium | reverse complement strand
TGACTATTTTTCCAGTTCCGGACAATTCGCCTGTACATTTTCTGGAGGAGGCGCTTTCCCTTCGGCCCTGCTGGCGGCTTTTCTGATAATCGTTTCCAGCATGTACGATAGCGGTAACGGGGCGCTGATTTTCCGATGTTTTTTATTTGAAAAATTTCATCGACGATTTCATCCACGCCGCTTAGAATGCTGGACATTTCTCCCTCCAGTAAAACACGAGGGCCGGGGGGACGACGACGGAAACTTATGTGCTAGCGAAGAAAAGAAAGGGTCTTGCCCTTGGGCAACGACTTTAGGTCCTCAAAAAACTGGATTTCCGTGATTTCGGTTGGCCATTCCAGCCTCACGAAAACCCACAAGTCCCTTCCGTGTTTTTGTTCAAGACCAATTGCCTTCAGGTGAAACAGCTCATTGAGATCCCTGATCAATGCACCGCGCGGATCCTTCAATGTTCTATATCCACCTTCCGTTCTCTCGATAATTTTACTAACAGTCATTCCGTCTGTTTCCAGCAACAGGGTGAGTATATGCAGTTGGCGCTTGGCAATAACCCGTTTGCGGGGAGTTCGCGTCGTGCGGAAAAGATCATGCATAAGGTCTCGGTATAATGCTTTGGATATGTGTCCCTGGATTTCCTTGAGCAGCCTTTGACTTTGGAGGTAAATTCCCCTTAACCCCAGCTTTAAAAAAGCGGTCAAATCATAACCGCTCGCCCAAACTTCGTTTAGCACACGTAAATATGCGTTTTTTTCGTCGTAATAATAATTCGACATCGCTATAAATGACGTATCGCGGAGGCCCGCGCGTTGAAGCATCAGCGCTTCCAGGGCCCTAGCCGTTCGGTCGTTTCCGTCAAGGAAAGGGTGCAACGCCGCCAGATGATAATGCGCCGCCAGGGCCTGAATGAGCGGATCGTGCCCCTGAAAGTCTTTTTGGACTGCTTCTGCAAGCCGATTAAATGCCCTGGCGCACTCCTCGCCACCCTCGGCCCCGCGGTGACGCGGGCTGCCGAACAAGACATTCTGATCGCGCCCCCGAATTTCGCCCGGAGGACAATGATCGTCGTCCGCGCCCGTAACGATATACCGATGAATTTCGAGAATCGGGCCGGTGTCAACGGGTTGATCGTCGGGAACCGTGGCTATCCAGCGATACGCCCGCATCGCGGCGCTTACCTGTTTTTGTGAACGGGTAAAAAGCTCCTTCTCTGACTCTTCCTTTAGGGCTTCGTCCAGTTCCCCTTCGGTAAAATCGGCGCCCTCGATCCGGGAGGTTCCCGCAACCTCGCGCTTAAGCTCCATTTCCTGGAGGGACTCAACCCATGCCCGCTGGTAGGGAACCGTTTTGACGGAATAGACTGCTGCCTTTGCGTCCACCAGCTCGCTGGTGACTGCGCCGATATCGTATTTTATCCAGTTCGTGGGCGGTTGATATCTCATCACATTCCGGAAAATAATCTACTTCACTTTACATGTCAATAAGATATATATATTTATTAAACAAAAGGTTATATAGTTAAAATCTGTAGCCATTTTGATTTCATTTTAGTTTCGTTTACATCTTTATTCTCCCGTCATTTCGCATATAAGCGTGGGTAGTTTGGTGCTAACGGTAGTTTCGAACAACTAGCTCGGGGATTTTGCCGCGCCCGGCGGTGGAGGAGTTGATGGCGCGCGCGGCGAGGACCTGCTTGATATCGAATCCTTTGTAGAGTTTCCGGATCAGCGGGGTGTCGGAGTTAGAGAGCATGAACCGGACGCCGGCGCCGTCGAGCGCGCGGCAGACGGCGGCGAGGCCGCGCTGCGCATCCTCGCCGAAGCCGCCGGCGGTGTAGGCGGTGAAGTTAGATGTCTTCGAGAGCGGCTGATAGGGCGGGTCGAGATAGACGAAGTCTCCGGCCTCGGTCCATTCAGGGATATCCTGGAAGCCGCGGCGCCCGATTTGGGCGCGGGCCAGGGCCGCCGAGGCGAGGCGAAGGCCATCTACATCGCAGATTTTGGGATTGGTGTAGCGACCGAAGGGGACGTTGAAGCGCCCGCTTTTGTTCACACGGTAGAGGCCGTTGAAGCCGGTTCGGTTCAGGAAAATGAACCGCGCGGCGCGGCCGGCGGGCGAGAACCGGGCGGGGTTTTGCGCCCGCACGCGGTAGTAGTGCTCCCGTTGGTAGGTGTGCCGCCCGAGGTGGCGAATCACGCCCTCGGCGTCGGCGCGGACCGCCTCGAAGGTGCGGACCAGATCGTCAATCCGGTCGGAGAGGTAGGCCCGGCCCTCGATTCGGGGGCAGAGGCTGAAGAACACCGCGCCGCTGCCGAGAAAGGGCTCGTGATAGTCGCCGATTTCCCGGGGAAACAGGGGCGCGTACTGGGGGAGGAGGCGGCCCTTGCCGCCGGCCCATTTGAGAAACGGGCGCGCGGCGGGACGCCGTGCGGTGTCAGTCATACGAGCAGTCTGTCCTTTCAACAGAAATACAGTCGGCGGGATTCCTTTCAGTAGGAACCCAGATCCTTTTAAGCTTTTGAGATCATTATACTTAAAATAGATCGTGAGCGCCAGCCCGAACCGTAAGGGGGCCGGGGGAAGGTTTTTTCGGAGAGGGGGTTCCGGTTCGGAGGGAGGATTCCGGAATTTTTTGCGGGAAAGGCCTGGAGTGATCCGAAGCCGCCCGGGCGCCGGGCTTTAGTCCTCCGAGCGGTCGGCCTGGATTCGCCTGAGCTCCCTGAGCGTGAGGTGGAGGTCTTCGTCCCTAAGGGTGGGCGTTGCGATGCGCGACCGGCGAACGTCGGCGGTGTCCACGTCGGCGATGAGAAGCTTCGCCTTCCAGCGGGGGGCGGAGGCAATCGTCTCGCCGGTGGGCAGGATGACCTCGGAACCGCCCCAGAAGCTGATTCCATCCTCGTATCCGACGCGATTGCAAAAGAAAACGAACTGGCTGAAGGCCGACGCGTGCGCCCGCGTCAGCGAATTCCACTGGCGCTCGATAGCCAGGCTCGATTTCCCGTCATTTTGTTTTTTGACCCCCCGCGCCGGGCTCGACGAGGGAATGATGAGCAAGTCGGCGCCGTCCTGCGAGGCGACGTAAGCCAGGCCCGGGTGCCAGGCGTCCTCGCAGATCAACATCGCCGCCCTCCCGAAGCGGGTGTCGAAGGCGCGCACCCGCTTTCCCGCGCCAACGTACCTCCCCTCGTCAAACAGGCCGTAAGTGGGCAAGTAGAGCTTCCTGTGCTGGTGGAGGAGCTTCCCTCTCTCAAAATATCCCGCCGTGTTGTAGAAACCGTGACGCGAGGACTCCTCGATATAACCGACGACGATGGAGATCTCCTCGCTCATCGCGGCGATCTCCTTGAACAGGGGCGAGCTTTTGCGAATGGCCGCCTCGGGAACGATGTCTTTCAGGAAATATCCCGTAACCGAAAGCTCGGGAAACACCAACAGGTCCACCCCGCGCTTGAGGGCTTTTTTCACCTCTCCCCGTATTATCTTCTCGTTGGCCTCGAGGTTTCCCAGCGTCGGGCCTATTTGGGCCAAGCCCACCTTGAATTTCATTCCGTCGCTCCGTAATTCAGGAAAAGAAACTCTCTAGCACAACGCTCTCGCCCGCGAAACCGGCGTGGCGAAATTTTCATATAAAAAGCTTCGTGCGGGCGCCGCTCGTCTGCTTGAGAAAGTTCGGCAAGCTGATCACCTCGTCCACGATGCCTTCTAAATCTTCCTCCGACAGATCCAGAAATTTAACCTGCGCGGCGCAGGCGTAGAGTTTTAACTTCCCCGTCTGCCGGGCGGTATCGATAAGATCGCTCACCGAGTGTGCGCGCGCTTTTTTCATTCGCGCTTCGATCCTGGAGCCCTCCTCCCCGTAGGAGGCCGGAAGCCGGGTGTCGTCCAAGTCGTCATCCGCGAATCGCCGAAGCGCCTCGAAAAAAAGAATTACCCTGACATCGTCGCCATTGGCGGAGGCGCTCACCGCCAGCGTCGCCACCTGGTAAAGGCGATCATAGTCCCCGCTGTGGGCGAATATGACGAACTGCGCGCCGCTCGTCGGGCCATTACTCATCGGCCCGGCGCCGCCGTTCTGGCGTACCGGAAACCAACGCCAGCATGGGCTTTCGACGGAGCCTCCTTCCAGCGGCTATCGGTGCGAATGTCTTTTTCCGGGCTCCTCCAGAACCCGCCCCGGACAACCCGGAGGCTGCCGCGCCGCGGGCCCTTCGGATTGCGCGCCGGCGACCGGGCGTAGTAGGCGGCCTCATAATAGTCGCTCGTCCATTCAGCGGCATTTCCCGCCACGTCCACCGCTCCGTAGGGGCTTTTGTCGAGAGGGAAGTTACCGGACGGAAGGGGGCCCTTCTGGCGTTTCCCGAAATTCGACGACCCCGGTGCGGCCAGGTCGCCCCAAGGGAATATGCGGCGGTCCGTTCCCCGGGCGGCTTTCTCCCACTCCGCCTCGGTCGGAAGCCGCTTGCCGGTCCAGGCGCAATACTCCTCCGCGTCGAACCAGGTGACTAGGGTTACTGGAATGTCTCCCGCGCCAGGTGGCGCCCTGTTTCCGCTCCATGTAAACCGGCTCCAACTCCCAATGCGCCTCGCGGCGCTTCGGAGGCTCGGCGCCGACCGGCCCGTAGAGCGCACAAACCGCCCGTAGGCTGCGTTGGTTACCTCGAATTTGTCTATTTTAAACGAGTCCAGANAAACGAACCTTCCGGGAAAATCGTCCNTCTTTTTAGGTGGGGCCGGCCGTGCGTCTCTTCCGCGAAAAAAATCTCCGGCCGGAACAGGCGCCATTGGCGAGACGTCCCGGCCCTTTCCCGCGGGGAGGGCCGGTGGCCCGGCCCTTCGGCCCGCGCCCCCACAACCCGAAACAACGGCCACCGCCAAAAACGCCCAAACCAAGGAGCGGGTCATTCAAAATCTTTCGGTTTCACGTCCTTGAAATCGAAATCAGGCAAGTCGGNCGGAGGGGGCGGCTCCGGGCGGACCGCCCNCCTTTCCTGATACCGNCCAACGGCGCTCCAAATCAGCACACCGGCAACCGTGACCGCGCCCAGAGCGGCTGCCATCCCGGAATTCTTCGTATATATGAATCCGGCCATCAGGAACCAGAATACGAATCCCGCACAANTCGCCCACATCGATCTTGATTCCATGTTTGCCCCATGATTGCCGGCGTCCGGGAAAAGCCNCCTTTTTCCGTAAGTAGGCGCCGCGAAAATTTCNCNTATCGTCCAGATTGTTGAGCCTCGGTTCAACCGCCTAGGATCGGAAAGAATGCTCGATAGNGCCGGCCGGATCGGAACCGCTCGGCCGGAAATGCGNGGGGTTGCTCTCAGGCTGTTTCCGCGGCGGGAGGAAGCTGGCCTTCGATCTGGGCATCGTTTCCGGTCATGTGACAGGCGCCCTCGAAAACCGCGCCCTCTTCGATATAAATGCTCGGCGTGTACACTTCACCCTTAACGTGACTTCCCGCCCGTATTTCGCATTTCTCCTTGGCCTCTATCTTCCCTTCCACTTCACCCATCACGANAACGGTTCCGGCCTGAATGTTCGCGGNGATGCGCGCGGCCGCGCCNATAATAAACGTATCCTCGGTGATGACTTCCCCCTCGAGAACGCCATCGACCCGCACGGTGCCCTCGAAAGAAATCACGCCCTTGAACTCGGTTCCTTCCCCCAAAAACGCTCGTATGCTTTTTTCGTAGTTTTTGTCGCTGCGGGCCATTAATTTTCCTCCGCNAACCGNTCAAATAATTTTCAGGGGGACGCGTTTTACGAAAGCCGATCCAGTATGCCTTCAAGAATCTCGGCCGAGTAATATTCGATAACCACCTGCCCCTTTTTCTCGTCGCCATGAATCAGCACCTTGGTTCCCAGTGTCCCGCGCAGACGATCGCCGATTTCGCGAAGGAACACCGCTTGTGGCCCGGTGGGGCCCTCTCCCCGNGAAGATACCGCGTATCTTCCTCTTTTGGCCGCCGGACCNGCAAGCGCCTTTCGAACNNGGCTCTCGAGCTGGCGTACCGAAAGGCCGGACTTTTCCGCCACTCGGGCAAGTTTCAGGATTTCCTCTTCCTCGCGAAGGGCCAAAAGGGCGCGCGCGTGGCCCATGGACAAATCTCCGGCGGCCACGATCTCCTGAACCGAAGCGGGCAGCCGAAGCAGCCGTATATAGTTGGCCACCGTGGAGCGGTCTTTCCCGACACGGGCGGCAACCTCNTCCTGGGTAAGGGCGAGGCGAACCATCATGCTTTCGTAGGCGGCGGCTTCCTCCATCGGGTTCAGATCGGAGCGCTGAATATTTTCGATCACGGCGATTTCGAGGGAGTCCTCCGCCGCCGCGTTGATGACGATTGCGGGCACTTCGGGGAGGCCCGCCATCCGAGCCGCCCGCCAACGCCGCTCCCCGGCGACAATCTGATATCCGCTGCCGGAGGGATTCACGAGGATCGGCTGGAGNACGCCGTGGCGCCGGACGGACTCGGCCAGCTCTCCCAGCTCGTCATCGTCAAACTCCATTCGTGGCTGATGAACGCCGGGCTGGAGGCGATCGATCGACACCTGAATGATGCGGCTCCCGTCGGGCTCGGGCGGCGATGCGCGGTCCGGATCGGGCTTCATTGCGTGCGCCGCCGGAGGCGCCGCATCCGTTTCCGCCGACAAAAGAGCATCGAGCCCGCGGCCAAGTCCTNTTTTTTTTGCCGTCGCCATTATTCGTGTCCTTTCAATTCCACGCGCATCAGAAACTCCCTGGCCATCGCGAGNTANGCCTGTGCGCCCGAGGAAGAAATATCGTAAGCGATTATCGGCCTTCCGTGGCTCGGAGCCTCGGCCAGACGAACGCTACGCGGAATCGCCACCCGGTAAACCAGGTCCGGCATATGNGAGCGAAGATCCTCGTCGACTTGCCTGGAAAGGTTGGTCCGCGCGTCGTACATCGTCAAAACAATTCCCCCAAGACGAAGGCCCGGATGGATCGACCCACGGACGCGCTCGACTGTTTTGATAAGCCGCGCCAGACCCTCAAGAGCAAAATACTCGGCCTGGATGGGTATCAGGATCTCGTCGGCGGCCTTGAGGGCATTCAGGGTGAGCAGNCTCAAGGAGGGGGGACAGTCNACAAAAATATAGCGAAAGTATTTTTTGTAAGGCTCAAGAGACGCCTTCAGGCGGCCTGTCCGGTTATCAACATCGGCCAGCTCAAGCTCCGCCCCGACCAGGTCAACAGAGGATGGAATTATTTTAAGTCTTTTAATTTCAGTATCTTGTACGGACTCGTGGCCTAGCGGATCGCCCAGAACAAGCGACCGGTAAAGGGCGGAATNGTCGGCCGAAATGCCGAAGGNGCTCGTGGCATTNGATTGGGGATCGAGATCGACCAGGAGGGTGGGTTTATCGGCTACAGCCACACAGGCAGAAAGGTTGACGGATGTGGTGGTCTTCCCCACTCCTCCTTTTTGGTTAACTACGGCAATGACGCGGCAACCCGGCGAACTGTTTTCCCGGGGCCCGAAAACCGGCGTTTGGGGGGTGTGTGTGTTTTCTTGCATCATTTCCCGGGAATTTAGAGTAGTGATTTACGTTTTCAAGAGCTTCGCACAGCAGCAAACGAAATTCAAGGTTTTGTTCCACGTGAAACCTGAAAAAATCGAAATTTGTTTCATGTGGAACAGGCCTGCGAAAATACCCTTCGTTTTGGTGGGGGGCAGAGGGCGAAAGAGGAGATCTTCGGAATAGGCGGGACGGGTAATTTCGGAGAGCCGGAACGGGTGGCAGTTATTCCTGTTCCTGCGAACCGCCGGTGGTGGAAGCGGCTGCCCGGCGGAGGTGGAATTCGAGGACGGTGGCAGCGGCGGGGGTAACGCCTGAAATGCGCGCTGCCTGTCCGAGGGTTTTGGGCCGGATCTCCTCCAGGCGCTGGCGCACTTCCGCGGTCAGGTTCTTAACGTCGCTATATGAGAAGCTGTCTGGAATCCGGACGCGATCGGCGGCGCGCAATGCAGCAACCTGCCTGGATTCGCGCTTAAAATAGTCTTTGTACTTGATTTCAGCGAGGACAAAGCGGCGGGCTTCATTGTCGAGTTCTTCCCACTTGTCCCGAAAGCGGCCGCCCATCAGATTGTCCACACGGGCCGCCAGTTCGGGGGTCATCTCGGGGCGGCGCAATAAATCACCTAATTTCAATGTTTTGCGCGGAGAGGTCGAACCGGAGCTCTCGAGCAGGGTGGTAACGTCGCCCTTTGGGTTAATTTCTGTAACCTCAATATATTCAATTGCTTCTGAGCACTTTCGCGACTTTTCGAGATTTTCGCCATAGGCGCTCTCGTCGAGCGAGCCCACCTCGCGCCCCAACCCCATCAGCCGCGCATCGGCATTGTCGTGCCGAAGGTTAAGGCGGTGTTCCGCCCGGCTGGTGAACATGCGGTAGGGCTCTTGAACCCCCTTGGTCACCAGATCGTCAATCAACACCCCGATATAGGCTTGTTCCCGCCCGAGGACGAGCGGCTCCTCCCCGCTCACGAAACGGGCTGCGTTGATGCCGGCCATAATTCCTTGGGCGGCGGCTTCCTCGTAGCCGGTTGTCCCGTTAATCTGGCCTGCATGAAAAAGTCCGGCCACTCGCTTGGTCATCAGGCCCGGGTCCAGTTCGGTCGGGTCCACGTAATCATACTCAACCGCATAGCCGGGGCGCATCATCTCCGCCCGCTCAAGGCCCTCGATGGTTCTGATTACGCCCAGCTGAACATCGACGGGAAGGCTGGCGGAAAGCCCATTTACGTAGACTTCGCGGGTATTCCGGCCCTCCGGCTCAAGAAATATCTGGTGCGCCTCCTTATCCGGAAAGCGCATGATTTTATCCTCGATGCTGGGGCAGTATCTCACCCCGGTTCCTTCGATTTGACCGTTATACATCGGGGCCCGATCAATGTTTTCGCGAATCAGGGCATGTGATTTTTCGTTAGTGTAGGTAATGTGGCAGGGGATTTGCGTTTGTGTAATCTCTTTTGTTCGGAATGAAAAAGGGAGGGGGGGCTCGTCGCCGGGCTGGTCCTTTAACCCACCATATTCGATCGACTTCCCGTCGAGCCGTGGCGGGGTTCCAGTCTTCATTCTGCCGATTCTGAACCCAAGCTCCGCAAGCTGGCCGGTAAGTCCCTTCGAGGCGGCTTCGCCGGCCCGGCCTCCCTCAACTTTTCTGTCTCCGAAGTGCAATATCGCGCCCGTAAACGTCCCCGGAGTCATAATAACGGCCGGGGCAAGGTACTTTTCTCCGAGCCGCGTCTCCACGCCAGCCACTTTATTGTTTTCAATCAAAAGACAGGCCAAGGGGCCTTGTTTTAGAAAAAGGCCCGGTTGGTTTTCCACGGCCTGTTTTATGTGAAGACGATACATCTGCTTGTCGGCCTGGGCGCGGAGAGCTTGAACGGCTGGGCCCTTTTTCGTGTTGAGCATGCGAAACTGGATGCCGGTGGCATCGATGGCACGCCCCATTTCGCCACCAAGGGCGTCGATTTCGCGCACCAACACCCCCTTGGCCAGCCCGCCAATCGCCGGATTACACGACATCAGGCCCACCGTATCGAGGTTCATGGTAACGAGAAGGGTCCGCTTGCTCATGCGGGCCGCCGCCATTGCGGCCTCACACCCGGCGTGCCCGCCGCCCACTACAATCACGTCATGCTTTATGTTCAAATGGATATTTCTCCGGCCGAAATGTCCTGAAATTCTTGTTGCTACGCCGATCAGAAGATCGTAAAAGAGGGCAAGGCTATCATTTTCCTATGCAAAATGTGGAGAAAATTTTATCCAAAAGGGCCTGGCCGTAATCTCGGCCCAAAAGCTCTGAAAGCGCCCGCTGCGCCTCGTTCAAATCGACGGCGACGAGCTCGGGAGATGTGGTGTTATTAAGTCCTTCGGCTCCTCTCTCGATGGCCTTTTTGCATCTCACCACCAAATCCCTGTGCCGCTCGCGGGCGAGGAAGAGCTGATTCCCGCCGAACTCGTCTCCCTCGTTGCCAATTAAGGTTGAGGCCATCGTCTCCCTGAGGTTCTCGATTCCTTCGCCCGTCAATGCCGAGACAGGACAAACGCAGGCGGCCTTACCCGAAAATTTCGATCTGCCGGGCGCCTTCGCGTGAGGGAGATCCATCTTATTCGCGACCATAATGGCCAGACAGTCCAATTCCCCCAATTCGGCGTTTGCCCAGCGGACCTCTTCCGGCCCGGCCGCCGCATCCACCACCACCAAACAAATGTCCGAGCCGGCGGCGGCCCGGCGCGCTCTTTTGGTTCCCTCGAGCTCAACCGGATCGCCCGTTTCCCGTATGCCCGCGGTGTCGATTAGCCGGACGGGAATTCCCCCGATATCACACACCTCCTCGACAGTGTCCCTGGTTGTGCCCGGGGTCGGGCTCATGATGGCTCTTTCCTCTCCCAGAAGGCGATTCAGGAGGGTGGACTTGCCCGCGTTTGAGCGGCCCAGAATGGCCATCCGGGCGCCCTCGCGAAGAATCCGGCCCGAATTATAGGTTTTTTCAAGTCCCTCGAGCGCATCCCTGACTTCCATAAATCGCCGGGCGAGCTCTTTCTCGTCCATTGGCTTTCCCTGGACGGCCGGGCCCGCTCCAGGCTCAAACTCATCGGGAAAATCAATTGCCGCCTCAAGATGCGCCCCTGCCTCGACAATTTTTTCCCATATAGACTCAAGGGTTTTTGAAAGGCCACTATCAAGATGCGAAAGCGCTGCCTGGGCCGCGCGCCGGGTCTCGGCCGAAACCAGGTCCGCGACCGATTCGCACTGCAGAAGATCGATTTTCCCCGCGAGAAACGCTCTTTTCGTAAACTCCCCCGGCCCGGCCGGCCGGGCCCCCGCTTCGCTGGCCGCCACAAGAAGCGCCCGCACGATCCCCGGCCCCCCGTGGCAGTAAAGCTCGGCCATATTTTCTCCCGTATAAGAGCCCGGGCCAAAAAACATAACGGCCATTCCTTCGTCAAACGCCCCGCCGTCCGCCCCCACAAACCTTCCCACCCGAAATTTTCGATTCTCGAAATCCCCTTCGGGGTCCTTCGGACGAAAAATTTTACGTACAATTTTTTCGGTTTCGGCGCCGCTAAGGCGAACGACGGCGATAGCCCCCTTTCCGGGCGCCGAGGAAAGCGCAGCGATGGTGTCCCTATACAAAAGGTCCCTCAATTCTCCGGAATGTGTTGGCATCGCCGTCCTCAAATTTTGTATGGTGAATCTTTCCACACGCTCGTGGGGATTATATGGCAGAACTTCGGCGCGACCCATATGCCGACAGGTGGACGCTGTTTGCGTCGGAAAGGGCCAACCGGCCCCGGGACGCCGCCCGCTCGCCTGCGACACCGACGACGCCCAAAGAGGACTGTCCGTTTTGCCGGGGTAGCGAGGAAAAAACGCCGCCCGAAATCGACAGGATCGGAGGGGCGGACGATCGGCCTTCTTGGCGGGTCCGTGTTGTTGCCAACAAATTTCCGGCCGTTTCCGTTGACGCCCTGACGGAAGGGGGGGGGAGCCTTTTCGGGTTCATGGCCGGCGGCGGCCGCCACGAGGTAATCGTCGACTCGTTCGATCACCACCGGGGCCTGGCCGACCTGCCAGACGATCATTCCGTCCAGGTTCTCTCGATGCTCCAGCGCCGGGTACGGGCTTTATTCGAGATCTCCTCCGTCCGGGCGGTCTCGCCGTTTAAAAACCACGGCGCGCCGGCTGGCGCCTCAATCGAACACTCTCACTTGCAGGTCATCGCGACCCCCGCCCTCCCGGCCAACCTTGCCATCGAGCGGCGAATCGCCGAGCGCTATTATTGTGAAAACGGACATTCGCTCGCCGAGGAAACGGGCCGATGGGAACTCGGGCAGGGTACCCGGATTGTCGAGGCCGGCGACAGCGGCGCCTTGGTTTATTGCCCCTTCGCCTCCCGCTTTCCCTATCAAACAACGATTGCTCCGTGGCCCCCCCAAAACAGCTTCGCCGTCTCGCCGCCCGAGGCGATCGCGGCAGCCGGGGCCGCCTTCGCCCGTTCGCTCAGGCGAATCAAAAACCTTCTGGGCGATCCGCCCCTAAACGCCTTTTTTCATATCGAAACCCGTCCCGAGGCGGCGGAGTCCCCCTCCGCCCACTGCTGGCGGATCGAAATCATCCCCCGCCTGACGGTCTTGGCCGGCCTTGAGCTCGGGAGCGGTATGCACATTCACGAGGCGTTGCCAGAAAGGGCGGCGGAAAGTTTGCGGGCCGCAGACGCGCGAAACCCCTCCTAGGGCCGGGCTCCTCACACAATAACTCAGGTCATCCAGCGGCCGCCATTGATGTCGAGCGTTACGCCCGTGATGTAGCTTGACCCCGGTGTCGAGAGGTACCAGATGCCGTCCGCGATCTCTTCCGCGCCGCCCGGCCTGGCCATCGGAATGGTTTTGTTGATTTCGGGGAGCCTGTCCTTGTGTATTTCCGCCACCCGGGGCGAAAGCACGACGCCCGGCGCAACCGCATTTACCGTAATTCCGTGCGGGGCGAGTTCAACCGACAGCCGCCGGGTGAGCCCCAGAATGCCCGCCTTCGCCGCGCCGTAATGAAGCGCCGTCTCGAGAATTCCCGTACGGCCCGCCTGTGAGGATATGTTGACGATTCTCCCGTAACCCTCTTTTTTCATGGTCGGCGCGGCTTCCCTGCAGCACAGAAAAACGCTTTTCAGGTTCCAGGCGAGAATGGCGTCCCAGTCCTCTTCTTTCTGATCTTCAATGGCGTGGGTTTCGAAAAAACCGCCCGCGCAATTCACGAGAATTTCAACCTTCCCCCATCGCTCCAGGACCAGACGAAAAGCCTCTTTTGTCTCGGAAGCCGACGTAACATCCGCCCGCACAAAAAGAGCGTCCGCGTCATCGGCTTTGATTTTTTCGGTAATCGAATTTCCCTTGTCGGGGTCTTTGTCCACAACCGCGACCCTGGCGCCCTCAGCAGCAAACCGGCTAACCACGGCCTCGCCAATTCCCGCCGCGCCGCCGGTGACAACTGTCACATGATCTTTGATAGACGATCTTTCGTTCATTTCTCCTCCGGATCAGGTTTTGCGCCTCGTAATTGTTTCGGTCGCCTGAAAAGAAACCCCGGACTGTCCGGCCGCGCTTTTGCGGTGCGCCATAACGAAGCAGGTGTCATCATCGAAGTTCCAATCCCAGTCCACCAAAAGACCCGATCTGCGAACAATTTTTTTCGTCTCCCGGACGTTCAGGCGACACCAAATAGGCGGGCCGTATTCCGTGGGTCTGGGGTGCCATTCCGCAACTATCACCCGGCCACCCGGACGTAGCGCCCGGTGGACTTCGCCCATTAACGCTTCCGGCGTCGCCGTTTCATGGAGAACAAAACCAAGCATCGCAAAATCTGCGCATCCGTCGGAAAACGGAATTTTCGGATC
>NYYB01000048.1 GCA_002685755.1 Nitrospinota bacterium | reverse complement strand
AAAGGATCGAGCATATTCTCCCGATAAATGACGTTAGCCGAGCGCGGCATGATGATATGGTCCGTCACCCAGATTGAGTCGAAGCCGAGCACCTCCCCTGCCTGACGATCTCCAAGAGCTCCGCCAAATTCACAGGTCTGCTGTAGTGGGGAATCGAGACGCCGAATTTCATACCGCTCTCCTTTCCGAATCGAAAAATCCGTCCAAATGACTGCTTTGTCCCGCAAAACGTCGAGACTGACCTATTCTCCAATAGTGATACCATTTCCCATGAGAATTCTGGAACCATTGGACATGCCCCCCCACAAATCGGTCCATGCCGAGCATGAGGATTTTCGGTGCTCGGAATCGGCTGCAGAAACTTGCGCCAATTTCTACTTAAGTCCAGAGACCTTTACCAGGGGGCATTTGGTGCTATTCTTTTGAGAGGCATCGCCCGAAAAAGGGGAAATAGGTCGAAGTTTGATAAATGGAGAACATGGAAACGTTGCCACATAATTTTTGACTGAGTTACTTGGGGCCGTTCTATGCTAAAATTTAGGGACTGATTATATACTAGAAAATCCGAGGCCCGATACAATGACTGGAGGTCGTTTCAAACTGCGCGTCCTGCTTTTCGTCGCGTTCACGCTCAACTCGTCCATTCCCGTACTCCTGCTGGCCGTATGGGTCGAACGCTCCACACATGAAAAGGAAATCGCGTCGGTTCGGGAGAAGCATCTCATCATCGCCCGCAATCTGAGCGCCGCGTTTTCCCGCTATGTGCAGGATGTCGAAAACGGCTTTGAACACCTGATTTTCTTGTTTGACCGTCATGTTGGAATGAAAGGTTACGGCAACTTTTGAAAACCCTGAATATCGATGCCCTCTTCATCGTGGATGCCAGGCTCAACCCAATCGCCAGCATTCGTCCCAACCAGGAAAAAATTTTCAAGGATATCCCGATAGCCACGATGAAGGCCCTCAAAAAGTCCTCCATAACCGGGGGTGGAAAGATCGTATTCTCCGACTTGATCAGATGCCAAGGTATGCCGGTATTTGTGCTTGGTAAAGCGAAAAGAAATGGCAGCATGGCCATTGGAATATTAAGAACCGACTATCTGGTGAATATGCAGAAACCCATCTCGTTCGGGCGAAAAGGCCATTCCATGATTGTCGATCGCGCCGGGCGAGTGATCGCTCACCCGAAGAAGGAATGGCAGAAAAGCTCCAAGGACGCCTCGGGCATTTCGGTTGTGCAGGCGATGATGCGTGGAGAGACGGGCGTCACCGTGTTCTACTCCCCACCCCTCAAAGGCGGACATGATCGCCGGATACACCTCGGTGCCGAAGGTCGGCTGGGGCGTGATGGTGCCTCAGCCGATGGTTGAGCTGACGGACCGGGCCAGCGACGTCCAGCGGATAGCGGCATGGCTCTCTGTCCTGGGTGTCTTCATCGCCGTCATCATCAGCTGGTGGCTCTCGAAGTACAGTTCCCGTCCGATCGAAAAGGTGCAAATCGCGGCGGGCCAGATAGCCGGCGGAAACATGAGTGCCCGCGTCGAGGATCCGCCCCGGATCTCGCCGATCGAGCTGCACGATCTCTCCGACTCGTTCAACCGAATGGCGGAGAGGGTGAGCAAAGCAAACGGGGAACTCTGGGATGCGGTGGAGGAAGCGGAGCGGGCGAACCGGGCCAAGTCGGAACTCCTGTCCAATATGTCGCACGAGCTTCGCACGCCGCTGCAAAGTATTCTCAGCTTCGTGCAATTCGGTGCAGAGGAGGCCAACTCCGCTCCGAGAGAGAGATTACTTCACTATTTTAACCGGGCCCGGCAAAGCGGCGAGACGCTCCTCAAGCTCCTGAATGCGTTGCTCGACCTTTCCAAGCTGGAATCCGGCAATGGGGACTTCGATTTGCAGTCCACGGACCTTGGGGAACTTATCGCTTCGGTATCCGAGGAGTTCGCCATGCTGGCCGGCCCCCGGAATATCACCATCGAGATTCATCAGTCTGGAACGCCCACCGAGGTTATTGTCGACCGCGACAAGATCGAACAAACGCTCCGGAATCTCCTCGGCAACGCGCTGAGTGTCGCGCCGGATGGCTCGGTGATCGATGTCGAAGTGCAGCCCAAGTCGCGGGTCGCCGCTGTCGCCGTTCGCGATCGGGGATCGGGCATCCNCGAAGCTGAGATCGAAGCGATTTTCGAAAAGTTCACCCAGTCGAGNCAGACCAAGACAGGCGCGGGCGGNACGNGACTTGGCCTGGCGATATGCAGGGAGATCATCACGTCGCATCNGGGGCGTATCTGGGCCGAGAATTCCCCGAACGAGNGGGCGGTGCTGACGTTCGAGTTGCCGTTTCTGGCAGCATCGGGAGANCCCGGCTCCGGTTCCCACNATNTCGCGGATTCCAATTCAATCGAATCGGCAAAATCGTAGGGGAGCGGGGTGTGGGAGAAAACGGTCGAATCCTGATTGTCGACGATAATCCTTTGAACGTGGAGATATTGCAGTATATTTTCAATAAAGACTTCGAACTCAAGACCGCGGTTTCCGGCCTTGAGGCGTTGGAGGTCGTTTCTGCTTTTCATCCCGATATCGTCCTGATGGACGCAATGATGCCGGAGATGGACGGCTACGAGGCATGCCACCGGATGCGCGCGATTCCGGACCTGAGCGGACTGAAAATCATCATGGTCACAGCCAAGGCATTGCCCGAGGAGCTTCAGAAAGGAATCGAAGCGGAGGCGGACGACTACGTCACCAAGCCCTTCGACCACCGCGATCTGAGGTCGAAGGTGAATGCCTTCTTCGGCCTGCCCGAGTCCCCGGAACGGAATCCCTCGCGTCCCGACGCCTCGAATCCCGGGAACGGCACGTAAAGAGTCACCCCCCCTCCCCCTCAAATCTGGTCCAAGCTGAATGAGTGAAAACTAGTCCGTGAGTTTGGCTCCCCAGCCCGATTCATTTTAAGGGTGGCAAATTTCCGCCGGGGCGGGCGAGAGTTTATCAAATGCCCTGCCGTATTTCAGCAGCCGGAAAACCTGTTGATTTTTCACGCTTTATTAAATTTCGCCCAGATGATAAAGTGCTCTTATGTACCGTGAGCCCGGCGAAATTACGGGAGCGATTTATCGATGAGGATAAGCCGGACTTTATTTCCGGGCGCGGTCCTGTTGGTTGCCATTTTGTTGGTGGCTGCGCCCGGGCCCGCCTTGGGCAGAATCCTCTCCGCCGGAGCGGGCAGCTTTCCTTTTCCGCCGGGCCTCAAGGAAAATGTTGAATTCTGGCGAGATGTTTTCACCCGCTACAAATTTTCCGAAGTCATATTTCACGATGAATATCATCTCGGCCGCCGCTACGGCGTGTTCCACCTCGGCGAGCCGTGGAAGGCCACCCGGGAGCAGAAAAAAAGGTTGCGCGCCCACAAGGATAAAATCCGGGCGATCCTGCTTGCGCTCGCCGAGGGCCGGGCCGCTTCCGCCGGCACTGCCGCGCTCACCGCCCGTATCCGGAATATGTTTTCGGGCCTCCCGCGCCGGGAGCTTCGCGCTGCCGCTTACCAAGTTCGCGGGCAGCCCGGCCTGAGAGAGCGCTTTCTCGAGGGGTATATCCGCTCCGGGAGATACCTCGCTCATTTCCGCCGGATTTTCCGAAAGCATGGCCTGCCCGAGGAGTTGACGCTTCTCCCCCATGTCGAGAGCGGGTTTCGCTCGGCCATCTATAGTCACGCCGGTGCGCTGGGCCTTTGGCAGTTTACCCGGGGAACCGGAAGGCTCTTCATGCGTGTGGACGGTACGGTGGACGCGAGGCGCGATCCGTTTTTGTCCGCTAAGGCCGCGGCCAGGCTGCTCAAGCGAAACTTTGAGGATTTAAAATCCTGGCCGCTGGCCATCACCGCATACAACCACGGGGCGCTGGGGATGCGCCGGGCCGCGAAACAGGTGGGCTCGCGGCGCATCGATTTAATCGTCAGGCATTACAAGAGCCGCACCTTCGGTTTCGCCTCGCGGAATTTTTACGCCGAGTTTCTCGCCGCGGTCCAGGTTCATAATAACGCCGAAAAATATTTCGGCGCGGTTCGTCTCGACCCGCCCCGGTTTTTCGACGAATTCCATGTTCCCGGTTTCATCAGGATGAAAGAACTCACCCGCCGGATCGGGGTGGATGCCCGGATTCTCCGGAAGCTGAACCCCGCCCTTCGCCTTCCGGTGACCCGGGGGTGGAGGAGCGTGCCGAGGGGGTATCCCCTCCGCCTCCCGCTGGGGGAGGGAGCCCGCGTCCGAAAGGCCTACTATCAGGGAGTCGAGGGGTCGCCTTCGACGGATGGCGGCGACGGATCGAAATGGGTCCTGGTCAGGCCGGGAGACTCGCTCGGCCGAATCGCCCACCGGCACCGGGTCCGCCTCGGGAATCTGATGAAAGAAAATGGCCTCGAAAAAACCCTGATCCGGGTGGGAGATCGTCTCAGGCTCCCGGAGAGGGCCTCTACTCAAAAGCAGACGGCGGCCCGAAAGCCGGCGGCCGCTCGGCCGAAGCTGGCTTCCCGCCAGGTGAAAAATAAAAAGACCGGCCCGAGGGTGGCCCGTCTGCCTGGTCCTCGTGGAACGCAGCAACGTAGGACACCACACCCATCGAAACCGCAAAAATCACCCATTGCCCGAAAATCAATCCCGCCCGCCCCCCCGGCGAAAAAATCGCCACAACGGGTGGCGTCGGCTCCCCAAACAGGGGAGAGAAGCCTGTTCCGGTTCATCTCGGAATACGATTTGCCGGAGACGGTCCCGAGCCGGGGTTCGCGGTTCCGGGAAGGCGCTCTTCGGCAGTCGCTGGCGGTGTCGCCCTCCTCGGGGGGAAAAAAGGCGGGGTGGGTCCGCGTTCAAGAGAACGAGACGATCGGTCATATCTCTCGGTGGCTGCTGGTGTCACCCGGGCGGCTCAGAAGGATGAACGGGATTCGCTCGAGCCGCCGGGTCAGGATGGGAAAAAAGATCCGGGTTTCGTTTCTCCGCGTTCCCAAGGAAGATTTTATCGAGCGGCGGATCGCCTACCACAAAGGAATCGAGAAGACTTTCTTCAACAAATATACCGTCTCCCGGGTCAAGCGTCACAAGCTGAAGCCGGGGGAGAATATCTGGACCCTCCTCGTGCGGACCTACCGGGTCCCTCTTTGGCTGGTTCGCCACTACAACGGAAACCAGGATCTCCGCCGAATCACAGCGGGCGACGAGGTGGCCATCCCGGTGGTCGAGCGGAGGAAATTCTGATCGGCGCCCACCCCGCTCAAACCGTGTAACATATTGATAACAAATTAAATGAGTAGATAGCTCCGTGGTTTCGAGGACCCTTGCTCCGGGCTGACCTTTGGCTTAGGATGCATCCTCCGGCTAGGGGAAAATGCCGGCTAGGGGAAAATGCAGGGATTCCCTGCCATACGTACAATTATTAGAACACCCAATCCATAAATCGGCGTCCGGGCGCGCGCGCGGGCCAGGTGGAGGCGGAATCGTGGATATCGTGATCAGCAGGGAAACGCTCCACCGTGCTCTTCAGACGGTCCAGGGGGTCGTGGAGAGCCGCAGCAGCGCGATGCCGATTCTCCAGAACATTCTCCTCTCCGCGGAGGGAAAAAAACAGGTGCGCCTGCTGGCCACGAATCTCGACATCGGCCTCAGGGGCGCCTTCGAGGCCCAGGTCGCCAAGGGCGGCTCGGTGACGCTCAATGCGAGGAAGCTTTTTGACATCGTCCGCGAGCTTCCCGACGCCGACATTCGGCTGGTCGAGGAAGACGGCCAGTGGGTGCGGATGACGTGCGAGAAATCGAGCTTCCGTTTTCCGGGCCTGCCGCCTTCGGATTTTCCCTCGGTCCCCGAGACCGGAGACGGCGAGCCGCAGAAAGTTCCGTCCGCCGTTTTGGGCGACATGATCCGCAAGACCATGTTCGCCATCTCCCAGGACGAGACCCGCTACACCTACAATGGCGTGTTCATGGAATCCGAGGGCGAAATGCTTCGCATCGTCGCTACCGACGGCCACCGGCTGGCGCTCATCGAGCGGCCCAACGCGGGGGCCGAATTCAAAAACGGCGTGATCATCCACAAAAAAGCGCTCGGCGAGATTGTCAAGCTTTTCTCCGAGGAGGAGGAGGACGTCGATATTTTCCTTCAGGATAATCATGTCATTTTCCGGTCGGGGGCCATCGAGCTTTCGGCCCGTATGATCGACGGCGATTTCCCGAAATACAGGCAGGTGATACCCGGAGACAACAATACCCGGATCATCGTGGATCGCGATCATCTCCTTCGGGCGCTACGGCGCGTTTCTCTTCTTTCGAACGAAGCGCGGATGGTCAAGTTCGTATTCACCTCCGGCCAGCTGGTCCTGACCACAAACGGCTCGGACGCCGGAGAGGCCGAAGAGACTCTCGCCTCGGATTATTCCGGCGATGAATTGGTTATCGGGTTCAACGCCCGCTATTGCCTAGATGTGCTGGGAATCCTCGATGAGCAGAATATCCGCTTCGAACTCAAGGACTCCCTGAGTCCCGGCATCTTCAAGCCCGAGGATGCGGAAGGGTACACCTACGTCATCATGCCCATGCGGGTGTGATTTTCCCCGGCAGATATAGACTTCTTTAAAATCGGATGTTATGGTTTGGTGTCGTATCATATATAACTATTGACGAAGGTATGATTTCCCCAACCACTATCAAGAACCGTATTTTATTTTAATGGTCCGGTGCGGATTGTCGCCGAACAAGAGGAGGTAAACAATAAACATGACAACAAAAACGAAAAAAAAAGTAGGCCGTTCGCGCAAAACTGATAAATCGCCCGCTCCAAAAGTCGAGCTTAAGGTTCCCGAAGTCCGGATCGGCGAGAAGGTTCGCAATATTCGGAAGAGAAACGGACATTCTATCCAGAAGCTCTCCGAGCTTTCGGGCGTTTCCCCCGCGGGCATCTACAAGATCGAAACCAACGGCATGGTGCCCACCGTTACGACGCTCGTGAAACTCGCCACCGCGCTTGGGCATCGGGTGAGCCATTTTGTCGAGGAAGAGGAATCCTACCCCGAGGTTCGCCATATCCGGAAAAAAGAGCGGTCACTTCTCGCGAGCGGCCAGGAAGGCCGGACTGAAGTTGTGGCCGAGCGCCTCCGCAAGGGCCGGCTCGAGTCGGTGTACCGGACGCTCGAGCCCGGAAGCAAAAGCAAGAATCCGATCGCCCAGGCGGGCGGAGAGCACCTGATCTATTGCCTCAAGGGCGAGTTGTGCATTTGCCGGGGCGAGGAATCCTTTCACCTCAAAGAGGGCGATTCCCTTCATTGCGAATCGAACGGCCGGCTCAATCTGGAGAATAACAGCCGGACCGAGGTCCGGTTCCTGGTTGTGAACGCCAATCTCTCGGCAATTTAAGCTCCGCCCTTCCCGGCGGCTCGTTATTGCCGATTCATCTTTCAGCCTGAGTCCGGCGGGCGCGTTCCCCTTCGGGGGAAGCGCCCGGGTTGTATGTCGCCTCGTGCGGAGGAGGGAGCGTAACCGTGCGCTTCTTTGAAACAACGGGCGAGGGCAATCCGCGCTACTACGGGTGGCTCGTCGTCGGTTTGACGTTTCTCACGATGGCCATCGGCGGATCGATCGTCAGCACTTTTCCCGTTTTCTACGTCACCTTTCTCGAAGAATTCGGCTGGTCCCGGGCCGATACGGCCTTGGCGTTTTCCACCTCGATGGTGACATTCGCCATCTCCGCCGGGCCCATCGGCGCCCTGATCGACCGTTTCGGCCCGCGGGTGGTGGTACCCTCCGGGGTGGTTGTCCTGGGCGCGGGCCTGGTCCTGATGTCCGCGGTTTCGACCCGCTTTACGCTCTATCTTTTCTACGGCGTAATTGTCGCCCTTGGCGTCACCCTCATCGGGATGATTCCGACGAGCACCGTGGTGAGTCAGTGGTTCGTACGGATGCGGTCCACCGCGTTGGGAATCGCCCATTCCGGGAGGAGCGCCGGGAGCCTGATTCTCGTGCCGCTTTCGGCGTTTCTGATCGACTGGGCGGGCTGGCGTTCGGCTTATCTCATCCTCGCCGCCGGCATCGTTGCGGTCCTTTTGCCCCTCAACCTGTTTCTTCATCGCCAGCCGCTCGAGCCGAAAAAAACAAAGCCGGGCGAAGACGGGTCGGACTGGACGCTCGCCCGGGCGATCCGCAATCGAGCCTTTTGGCTTCTTTTCATGTCGGGAATTTTCCAGGGCGCTTCGTTCAGCATCGTGGGGGTCCACCAGGTGGCCCACATGGTGGACGTCGGCATCACCACAATCATGGCGGCGTGGCTTCTCGGGTTCATGGCCATTTTGCGGGCCTTGAGCGGCATCGCCGGGGGATGGATCGGGGACTTGGTAGGCAGGCGGTGGACGTTCGCGGCGGCCAGTGCGATCGGTTTGTCGGGCGTTTTGTGCCTGATGTTCGTTTCGGCGGATCGCTGGATGCTGGTCTATCCGTTTGTCCTGCTCTACGGAATCGGGGCCGGAGCCCGTGGAACCTCTTTTGTCTCGCTCAAGGCCGACATTTTCCCGGGCAAGAGTTTCGGGCGCATCCTCGGGTTCAGCCAGCTGGGCGCGGGGCTGGCGTCGGGGCTGGGTCCGTGGTTCGCGGGTTATATTTTCGACGTGACGGGAAGCTATCAGTGGGCTTTCGTGCTGGTGCTGGTGATGAATATGCTTTCACTTTTCACCGGGGTGGCGGCAACCCGGCGGGCGGCCCGGCCGGCTTGATCGGCCAGCCTGAACGATGAGGCGCCTTGCCGGCTCATCCGTCCGCGGCTGTTTCCTGCCTTATTTCCTCGAGCATAAACGCGGCCGTTTCCACAATTTCCTCTCGAGAGGTCTGATCGATGTTCAACGCGGTGTGGTAGAGCTTGGGGTCGGAGAAATCCACGTTGAAGAAAAAATGCGAAAAAAGACTTTGGTCGCGGCTGGTCTTCTCGACAATTTCGTTCGCCTGGGCATACGGGAGGCCGGCGGAATTCATGATGTGCCGGGTGCGCGATTCGTCCGAGCCCACGATCCGCAGGTGCAGCGCGCCGGGATGATCCTTGAGTAAAACCTGGCCTCCCCATCCGCAGATAACGACATCTCCGGCCCGGGCAGCTTCTTTCATTACTTCCTGGATGGTATTGCGGACCTTGTCTCGGTTGAGCCCGAAGAGGCGCTCGACAATTTTCGGGGGCCGCCCTTCGATGTGTTCGAGGTTGATTTCCAGCCCGTGCTTGCGGCAGGCCGCTGTCAACTCGTCAAGATACATGAACCGGTAGCCAAGTTTTTCGGCGATTCCCCGGCCGATGTGGATCCCGCCGGTTCCGTACTGACGTGAAACGGTGATGACGGCCATGCTGGCATCCTCCTTGATGGGCACCGGTCAAGCTGGTTTTTCCTGTCTGCCTTCGTTCATCCTTCGGCGGAAGTCTCGGCGGAGGGCATATGACCCGCGCTTCCGGCCCGGTCGTCGCCTTCGAGCAGCATATCGAGAGTGACCCCCTCGAGAGCCTGTCGCCGCTTCTTGTGTGTCTCGCCGAGAAGCGCCCCCGCCCGGGCGTACTCGCCTCCGGCGCCCGTGTGCGGCGTGTCCTCGGCGGCGTCGAAAATTTCGATGGCCGCGATTGCGGCCGGACTCCGCGCCGCGAGCAACTGCTTATCTTCGCCGGTTTCGGCGACGAGGCCGCTTTTCTTCAATCTGTTAATTATATCTATCAGGATTTCGCCGGGATAGTCCAGTTTTTTTTCGAGTCCCTCGAGGGTCAACGGCGGCTCCCGTGTGGTGGCGCGTGACGCGAGGGAGGCCATCACCATCAGGGCGGGCTCCCAGCCGCCCGCCGCCGCTCCCCGCGCTCCGGTCTTGTCCGGAACGCCCTGGACGAGGGCCGATAGCCCCGCCGCGTAAAATAAAATGCACCAGCTGAGATAAATCCAGACCATCAAGATGGGAAGCTGGGCGAGATGGCCGTAAATGGCCATCTTGCCGGCGAATCCCACCTGAAAGCTGACGTAGCCCCACTGAAGAAAGAACATCAACACCCCGCCGACCGCTCCGCCCGCCAGACCGGGGACGAACCGGATCCTGGCGTTCGGCAAAACGATCAACATCAGCGTGATGAGAATAATCGAGCCGGCCAGCGGCACCAGCTTGAGCAGGAGCTCCGCCCCGGTAGTCAGGAACCAGTAGGAGCCGAGCGAGGCGACGAAGCCGCGAATCTTGAAAAGCGCCGTCGAGCTGAGGATGATTCCGAGAAGGAGCGGCGTAAAAAATATCATACTGAAGTAGTCGGTGAATTTTCTGGACAGCGGCCGATCTTCTTTCACGTCGAAGATGACGTTCAGGGAGCGCTCCACGGTGTTGAGGGTGAGGATGACGCTCAAGAGAAACACCCCGAGGCCGGCCGCGCCCAGGGTCTTGAAATTGACCTTGCCGATAAAGGCGAAGAGTTGCTCGCGCACATCGGTGTTAAAAACGGGCCCGAGCTGCTCGGTGATTTATTCGTAAATCCCCTGGTCGAAACCCAGCCCGCGGAGGATGGCGAAGCTAAAGGCAAGGACGGGCACGATCGAGAGCAGGGTGGTGTAGGTGAGTGCGGCGGCCCGGATGGGGGCCTGATCGGCGTAGAAGCGAACGAGTGCTAGGATGGGCAGGCGGAGCGCGCCGTGGGCGCCACAGAGGCTGCTCCAGAAGACGCTACTGATCTCCCGCCAGCTGCGCGGGAGCCCGCCGGGAAAAAGTCCGCCGCCCCGGGTCATTAGCCACTCCACTGTTGAGAGGCTAGCCTTGAGAGGCTTGCCGCCCCGCGCGCTCCCAGGTGGAGCCTGCGCCGGCAGCGGCACCGGGTGATCATCCCAGCTTCGCCGGCGGCCCGCAAGAGTCTATTTTTTAAGTTCTTCTCTGGACAGAGCGCCGGGAGGCCCCGTGACGATTTCACCCGACGAGATGATGACCCGGCTGGGGGTGTTCTCTCCGCTTTATGTGGCGGACGAAGCCTCGATTTTCGGCGTCCGGAACGATCAGGAGGGCGGGATGTTTTTCGCCATCGACCGGGCGAGAGGTAACTTTCGCTGGCGGATCGACTGCCCGGCGGGCTGGGTCCTCGCGCCCCCGCTCATCCGGGGCGGCCTTCTCATCGCCGGAACCAGCGTCGCCGACATGAACAGAAGCGAGAGCGAAGGCCAGTACGCCGTCGTCAACTGGCGGCGCAGCGGGGCGGTCTTCGCCTTCGGGGTGGATGAAGGTGAGGTGCGTTTCTCGGACATGCGTACCGGTGTTGTTCGCGAGACGCCGGTGACCGAGGGGGACACGCTCATCGTCCGGGGCGAGATTCGCCTCGGCGGATTCCGGAACGACGAGCCCTGGTCCTCGTCCGCCGAGGTCGAGAGCCGCTTCGCCCTCCCTTCGGGCCGCCTCATTGGCCGCCGCGCGCGCGGAGACGTCCGGCCCGAGGATTTCCCCGGCGAGCCGCCGCCCGAGGCGTGGGGCTAACCTTTATTCTTCCGCTTCAGATGCCGGGCCATGTTCAGGGTGTTGGTGGCGAGGTTGTGCGGGCGGGTCCACCGGGTGCATTCGGGCATCCGGACGAGAGCGGCGGCCTTGGCGGGTGAACTTTCTTTCTTGAGGGCGGCGGCGCGGCGGCGCAAATTGTTGAAGTAGGCGATGTTTTCCTCCACGATCCCGCCGCCCCGGAGAGGCAGCTCTCCGTGGCCGGGCATAAATCGCCGCGCCGGGAATTATTTGAGCCGGTTGAGGGCCTGCCGCCAGTTGTCGAAGTCGCCCTGGCTTGAGGCGGTGTGGGAGCGATAGGCGATCAGATCGCCGGCGAAGAGGATTTTCTCCTCGGGCATCCAGATCACCGAGTCGCCCTTCGTGTGGCAGTGGCCGAAGTAGATGATCCAGAAGAGCCGCCCGCCGTAGCGAATCTCCAGGCGATCCCTGAAGGTGACCATGGGAGGGTCGATGCCGAGATTCGGTGCGCGGCGTTCCAGGCTGAACCCGTTCCGGAGGTGGTGGGCCACCCCTTTCGTCTCCATTTCGGGCCCCATCTCCCGGCGAGTGAACTCGGACCCGATGGTGACGGCGCCGCGCAGGGCGTGGTAGCGGTTGTCCGAGGTGTGATCGAAGTTGTGATGGGTGTTGAAGACAAGGCCCGCGTTTTTACGGGTGACCCGGCGCATCCCCTTTATGAAACGGTTGCGGACGCGCATGTCGCTGTCGATGACGACGGGCTTGTCCTTCGTGAGGACGAGGCCGAAATTGGTCAACCCGCTTCCGCCGATATAGACGTATACCCCTTTGGCTATTTCGCGGAGCGTCGTCGTTTTGCCCTTTAGTTTGGACGTTTTCGGCATGGTGCGCCTCCTTGAAAAACCGGGCTAGCGTTTCTTTCTGAGATCCTTCGCCATCTTGAGCGCGTTGTTGGGGACGTTCCGGGCGCGGAACCATTTGGCGTATTCGGGCATCGATACGGCCTGGGCCGCCTTGGCGGGGGTTCGGTGTTTATTGAGTGCCGCCGCAGTTCGGTTTTTGAGGCGAGCGAGATAGGTTTTGTTCTCGTCGACGATCCCGCCTCCCCGCGGGGGGAGCGGGCCGTGCCCGGGGACGATGTATTTCACCGGAAACTTTTTGAGGACGCCGAGCGCCGGCAGCCAGTTCATGAAATCGCCGAGGCGATTCACCGGGTGGGTCCGGTAGGTGAGCAGGTCGCCCGAGAAGAGAACGCCCTCCTCGGGCATCCAGACCACGGTGTCGCCCTTGGTGTGGCAGCGATCGATATATACCATCTGGAACAGCCGCCCGCCGTAGCGGATGTCGATCTGCTCCTCGAAGGTGACGGCGGGCGGGGAGATGCCGAGCTTGCCGATGAAGTGTTCGACCTTGGGGCCGCGGCCCGCCATCTGCTTCACCCAGTTTCCGGAGGCGTACTCGCGCTCCATTTCCTGCCGGACGAGGTCGACACCGAAGGAAACCGCCCCCCGCTTTGCGTAGTAGCCGTTGTCCGAGGTGTGGTCGAAATTATGGTGGGTGTTCAGCACGAGCCCGGCGTCTTTTTTGGTGATTCGGCGCACTCCGGCGAGAAACGGCTTGCGGACGCGTATGTCGTTGTCGATGATGACGGGTTTGCCGTTCGTGAGGATGAGGCCGAAGTTCGTGGTCCCGCCGCCACCGATATAGGCGTATATGCCATTCGTGACCTTGACCATTCCCTGGGTGCTCGCGGGTGCTGGCATGACCTTCGCTCGGCTTGCCATGAGTTTCTCCTTTCGGGACGATGGATGATCCGGTTTAAATTTCCCGGTTTAAATTTCGATGTCCGGCTCAAGTTCGGTGTGCCCGAAATTCTCTTTTCCTTTTTCGGGGATGAAGAAACTGATCTGCTCGCTCGGGCCGGCGGCCGTGTTCGAGACCCCGTGAATGGCGCCGGCGGGGACGATAAGGGTGTCGCCGGGCCCGCAGTCGGTGCGCTCCCCGCCCAGGAGCGCCCTCACCTCGCCACGGGTGAAGTGGATGATCTCGGCGGTGTCGTGGGTGTGCGGGAGGATGGCGCCGCCCGGCTCGGTGCGCTCGCGGAGGATCTTCCACAACTGGAGGTTGAGCTCCCCGGCCTCGGCGGGGGAGAGGAGTTCCTTTTGAACCAATTGCCGGTGGAGGGCCGCCGGCAGCCATTCGATTTCGTCTTCGCCGCGCATTTTAGGCTTTATGGGCTAATTTCCATTTTGGAGATGTGGAGCAAGCGTATAATCTACTTTATACGGATACCGGGGGCCCGATTCCAATCCCGTTTCGGAATGGCGCCTCGCCGGAGGGTTGGCCGGAGGTCTGGATGAGCGGTTACTCTGCGTTGATGGAACTTGAGTGTTCAAAAACGGGCGAAATATTCCCGGCGGACTCGTTGCACAACTTGAGCCCGGCGGGCGCTCCCCTGCTGGCGCGCTACGATCTCGAGGCCGCCGCCCGGACCCTGCGCCCGGGGGCGTTGGCGGACCGGCGGGCGGACATGTGGCGCTACCACGAGCTTTTGCCCGCGCCCTCCGCTGAGGCTGTCGTCTCCCTCGGCGAGGGGATGACTCCCCTCCTCGAGGCGCCCCGCCTGGGCGCGGGGCTAGGCCTGGGCCGGCTCTACATCAAGGACGAGGGAAAAAATCCGACGGGCAGCTTCAAGGCACGGGGGATGTCCGCCGCCGTCTCGATGGCCCGCCTCCTTGGGGCGGGAAAAATCGCCGTTCCCACGGCGGGAAACGCGGGGGGCGCCGCCGCCGCCTACGCCGCCCGCGCGGGACTCGAGGCCCATATTTTCGTCCCCGCGGACGCGCCCGCCGTACACAAGGCCGAGTGCGTCCTGGCCGGAGCGAAGGTGACCGAGGTGCGCGGCACCATCTACCATTGCGGGGCCCTGGTCGCCCGGCGGGGGGCCGGCGAGGGCTGGTTCGACCTGTCCACCTTCAAGGAGCCCTACCGCGCCGAAGGAAAAAAGACGATGGCCTTCGAGCTTTTCGAGCAGTTGAACGAAGAGCTTCCAGACGCCATTGTGTATCCCACCGGCGGAGGCACTGGCCTGGTCGCGATGTGGAAGGCCTTCGGCGAGATGGAGGCTATCGGATGGATCGGCTCGGAGCGGCCGCGCATGATCTCGGTCCAGGCCGAGGGGTGCGCCCCGCTGGTGAGGGCGCTTGAGGCGGGCTGGGACGAGGCTACGCTTTGGGAGAATCCGACGACGCGGGTTTCGGGGCTGCGCGCCCCCAAGGTGCTCGCCGATACGCTGTGTCTCGAGGCGATTCGCGAGAGCGGCGGCACGGCGGCGGCGGTTCCCGACGAGGCGATGTTCGAGGCCCAGCGCGAGGCCGGGGCCGCTGAGGGCGTGCCGGTTTGCCCCGAGGGGGCGGCCTGCGTCGCCGCCCTCCGGACACTCCGGGAGCGCGGCGCGGTGGACGCGGACGAGCGCATCGTGATGTTCAACACCGCCACGGCGCTCAAATACGCCGACATGGCCGCTGTGGACTGCCCGATCGTGGATCCGTTGCCGGAGCAGGAGGAGACCGGATGATGGAGATCACCCGCCGCGAGGAGTTCAGCGCGGCGCACCGCCTGTCTAGTCCCGATTTTTCGGATGAGAAAAATGAGGCCCTCTACGGCCTCTGCGCCAACCCGCACTACCACGGGCATAACTATGTATTCGAGGTGACCCTCCGAGGTCCCGTGGACCCTCGGACGGGGATGACCTACAACCTCGCCGATCTGAAAGAGATCATGCGCCGCGAGGTCGTCGAGAAGGTGGATCATAAAAATCTCAACGAGGACGCCGCCGATTTCATGAAAAACCGGATTCCGACGGCGGAGAATCTCGCCGTATCCATCTGGGAGCGGATCGAGGCGCATATCGAGGGCGGACTCCTTCACCGGGTTCGACTTTTCGAGAACGAGCGAAATTTCGTCGATTACTACGGGGAGCGGTAGGGTGGGGGATGAAGGCGTGATCGGCCTCGCGGGCAGGCGCGTGGTTCTCACCGGCGCTTCTCGGGGTATTGGCCGCGCCTGCGCCCTTCGGCTGGCCGGTGGGGGCGCGCGCATTCTTGCTGTCGCCCGAGGGGGCGAGGCGCTGGACGCCCTGGCTGGTGAGGCGGCGGAGCTGCCGGGCCGGATCGTCCCCTATCCCGGCGATGTGACCGACGAAACAGGGGCCGAGGCGCTGGCAGAGGAAGCCGGGAAGCGGCTCGGTGGTGTGGACGCCCTGGTGAACAACGCGGGCGCCGCCGTTTTCCGGGAGATTGAGGCCCTTTCCCCGGAGAATTTCGACGCTACGCTCGCGGTTTGCCTGAAGGCCCCCTATTTGCTCACGCGATCACTCGCTCCCCTCCTCGAGGAGTCGGGCGGGGATGTCATCAATATTTCCTCCATCGCCGCCGTGGACGGTTTTTCGGGGGGAGCGGCCTATTGCGCCGCGAAGGCGGGGCTTGAGGGTCTCTCCCGGGCGCTGGTCCAGGAGCTTCGGCCCAGGGGGATCAGGGTGACCATCCTTCGCCCCGGCGCCACCGCCACCCGCATGTGGGAAGGCATTCCGGGGGAGTTCGACGCATCGAAAATGATCCCGCCCGGGGTGGTCGCTGAGTCGCTGGAATACGTTTTGACCCTGTCCAGGGAGGCTTGGACGGAGACGCTGGTTCTCTACCCTCCGGGGGGAAAGGTATAAACCCCATGAAAACAGAGAATTCAGGGATTGAGCTATCGCGGCTTTACCCTCATAATAGAGGAAAGTTCCGGGGCTGTGGCCAGCCCGGCCATTCGCTGGCCGGTGCGGGGGTGATTGCTTGATCCGGAATCCGCCCATTGATTCTTGATGAGGAGAATTAGTACTCGTGTCCACCGCGATCGGAATCCTAGTGGGTGGGGGCCTGCTTTTCTACGCTATCCTTTCCCAGGGCGGCATCGGACTTTTCTACGACCCCGGATCGGTCATGATCGTCGGCGGGGGAACGCTTGCGGCGATCCTCATCTCCTTTCCCCTGCAGCGCGTCGTCGGTGTGTTCAAGATTCTGAAGAACGTCTTCGGGCGCGAGATTTAGGATGCGAGCGCTTATATCGCCGCCGTGGTCCGGCTGGCCCACAAGGCCCGGAAGGAATCAATCCTCAGCCTTCAGAACAACGCCCAGAAGGTCAATAACCGGATCATGCGCATGGGGCTTCAGCTGGTCATCGACGGCCAGCCGCCCGAGATCGTCCGCGCGGTGATGGAGACCGAACTCGACGGCCTTCTGACGCGCCACGACGAGGGCGCGCGTATTTTCAAATCCATGGGGCGTTTCTCCCCGGCCTTCGGGCTGATCAGCACCCTGATCGGACTGATTTCGATGCTGCGCTCCCTCTCGGGCGGCACCGAGAACCTCGGCCCCGGAATGGCGGTCGCGCTGGTGACGACGTTCTACGGCGCTCTCACCCCGAATCTTTTTTTCTTGCCGATCGCCGATAAACTCGAAAACCGCTCCGAGAAGGAAGTCCAACAGGTGCGGATCATCATCGAGGGGATCCTGATGATCCAGGAGGGCGGAAACCCACCGTTGATCGAGCAGAAGCTGAACGCGCATCTCGAGCCCGAGCAGCGGATCCAGCACTTCGAGCGGATGCTCCGCCGCGAGAAGGGC
>NYYB01000047.1 GCA_002685755.1 Nitrospinota bacterium | reverse complement strand
ATGAGTCTCTCCTTAAATCAGTTTTCGAATTTTCAGACGTCCATAAAAAGATAACTCTCCGGCTTTCAGCCGAGTCTTAAAAAAAGCTCTCCGGCTTTCAGCCACCCTGGCGCCCCAGCTTTCGGCAGAGGCGGCGAAGCTCGTCCTGCTCGGCGGCTGACAGCGCGGCCATTTCGTCGCGGATAGCGGCAACGCGCCGGGGAAGCAACTCCCGGATCGTATTCTTTCCCTTGGCGGTGAGGCGGACGGCCACCCGTCGGCGGTCGCCCGGGTCGCGCTCGCGCCGGACCATGCCGCCGCGCTCGAGATTGTCCACCACCATGGTGACGTTCCCGCTCGTCCTGAATATCTTCTCGCCCAACTCGCGCTGTGAGAGCGGCCCCAGATGAAAAATCGCGTCGAGGACGCTGAATTGGCTCTGAGTGATCGCGAGGCCCGCGAACTGCCCGTTCAGCCGGCCCATCACCGACTCCCCGGCGCGGACGAGATTGATGACCGCGCTCAGCGCCCGCGCCTCGGACTTTGAACCACGGTAGCGGCTGCCCATCCGGCCTCCTTCAGGTTTTAACTCTAAATTATCAACTTCTTTTCAGGACGAAACCCAAGCCTTGCTATCCATTTTACCTTAACATCAAACTATTTAATGTTAAGTTAACAGAGAAAACACCGGGCGTCAAGGGGGATTTTCCGGAAATATCCGGGGCCTGTAATCGAATGCCTGGAAAAGGAGTCAGAGGGCCGTAAGAAGACGTCAGAGGGCTGGGAGTAGGTATCAGGAAACTGGAGGCTTCGGACCCGGGCCTTCCGCATCCGGGCCTTTCACCCCCTCATACGTGGCGCGGGCGAGGTCGGCGCCGGTCAGGTCGGCGCCGGTGAAGTCCGCGCCGTCGAGATGCGCTCCTTGAAGGTTGCACCGGGTGAGGCGGGCATTGACAAGGCTGGCGCCCTGGAGCTTTGCGGCGCGGAGCATCGCCCCCTCCAGGTTCGCTCCGTCGAGAATGGCGTTCCGGAGGTCGGCCCCGAGCAGCCACCCCCCGGCGAGGTCCGCGCCGCCGAGGTCCACCCCGGCCAGCTCGCCTCCCTGAAAGTCTGTTTTTTCAAGGTTCGCCCTCGAGAGATCCGCGCCGGGGAGCGCCGCCCTTCTTAAATAGGCTCCGGCGAGGTCCGCCCCTTCGAGGTCGTGGCCGCCGAGTTCTGCGCGGCGGCCCCGCTTCGTCCCGCTCTCGATCCATTCATGGTGAGCTCGGACGATTTCCTCAAGTTCACCCGCGGAGAGCCTGGGGGGCCGGGCGGCGGGCGCCGCGACGGCGGCCTGCGCCGGGGTGAGGCGGGACCGATCGATGGTGGCCCCGGCGATCTCGGCCTCCTCTAAAGTGACGCCGGTCAGGCCGGCCCCGGTCAGATCGGCCCGCTGAAGCTTGGTTCCGCGCAGGTCCGCGCCCGTCAGGTCCGCGCCGATCAAACCGGCCCCCTGGAGATCGCTCAGGAAAAAACTCGCGCCCGGCGCGCTGACCGAGCGCAGGTTCGCCCCGCTCAGGTTCGACTGGAACAAATCGGCATCCCCGAGTTTCGCCCCTTCGAGATTCGCCCCGCTCAGGTTCGCCCACTGGACGTTGGCGTTCCGGAGGTCGGCGCCGGAGAGGTCGGCCCGCTCGAGCCGAGCCATGAAAAGGTTGGAGAACCGAAGCGCCTCGCCCCTCAAATCCGCGCGCGCGCCGCTTGCCCCGCCCGAGTCGAGCCACCGGGCATGGGTCTCGATCCGCCTGGCGAGCTCACTCTCGGGAAGCGCGCCCACTCCCGCCGGGACCATGAGCAGTCCGGGCGGATGGGCCGCCTTGGAGGCGGGGCTCGCCTTATGAGCGAGACATCCACGAGATATTCTTGAAAACAGCCAGTTCAGGATTCGGCACATGTCGAGAGCGCCTCCCTTGGAAGGGTTAAAGACGGAGACCGGCGCCCGCCCGGCGGATATCCTATCCCGTCCGAGCGGCCTCTCGGAGAAAATCGAGGCAGAGGCGGGCAAAGACCTCGGGCGCCTCGATGAGGGCGACGTGGCCGGTGCCCTCGAGAACGACCTTTCGCGAGCCCTCGATTCGGGAATGAATCTCCTCGGCATGATGGGGCTCGACGATGAGGTCGTGGCTCGAAGCGGTCACCAGGGTGGGCACCCGGATCCGGTGCAGGCGATCGAGCGTGTCCCCGTGGAGAGTGGCTTCGAGCTGACCGATCCAGCCCTCCCGGGGGCCGGAGTTTTCGGCCAGCCACTTTGCCTTCGCTTTCATCTCTCCTGCGTNCGCGTCGTAGTANCTGTGCGAATAAAGGCCGAGCAGGCTGAACTCGGCGAGCGTTTCCATGTCGCCGNGCTCGGCGATNCGCTTCCGGGTCGCCTGAAAATCGCCGAGGCGGGCGCAGTTGCGCGNCCAAGTGTGATGAAGCCCGAGGCTGAGGACGCGCCCGGGGTGGCGGAGGCAGAGCTCCTGGGAAATGTGGCCGCCCATCGAAAAACCCATGACGTGGGCCGCTTCGGTACCCGCCGCGTCCAGGACGGCGGCCGCGTCGTCGGCCATGTCGGCGAGTCGGTAGCCGGGCGGGGGGACGCTGCTCGCGCCCACTCCCCGGTTGTCGAAAACGATGCAGCGAAATTCACTCTCGAAAAGAAGAAGCTGCCCGGACCAGAAGGTGTGGTCGTGTCCCGTTCCGCTGACCAGTAGAAGGGGAGGGCCATCTCCCGAGGTTTTATAGCGAAGTTCGACGCCGCCCGGCGCGGAGGCTACCGGCATGTCGATTATCCCCCCTGCCAATAGACGATTGGATCGAAACCGGAAAAAGCGGCGCTACTTCTTGCGGTAGACAACTGCTGTTTTGGACTCTTTTTTGGCGGCGACTTCCTTACCCATGATGTGATTGAGCTTGGCTTCGAAATCGACCGGCGAGCAGGGCAGGACGACGAAATCGTCGACGCCCACCTGACGGGCCCGGACGACATCCTCCTTGGTGGGCGTGGACATCAGGAGAAGAATTTTCATATGAGGGCCGAACTCTTTGCGGATTCCCTCGACCGAGTCGAACGCTTCGGGGAAATTCCCGTCGATCAGGAAAATATCCCATTTTTTCGCGTGGGCGCGGATGCCGGCGATGGCTTCCTTAATCACGGTGTTCGTGCCGACCGTAGTGATGTCGCATCCCCGGAGCATGTCGCGGATGATGCGGATCATGAACTCCTCTTTCGCCGCGAAAATAACGCTCGGGGTTTTATTGCCAATCGCCATCGCGTCTCCCGAATCGAAAATGCTCCCGAAAACTAATTTTATTGATAAACGCAGCCTCCGATCAACCCGCTCCGGCCAGGATGATGATAACCCCGCGGCTGATTACGGTTTCAGGCGAATCGGGGGGGGCGCCGGACCATACCTTCCGCCCGGCTAGAGCCCCCGCAAGGCGGGCAGGATTTCCTCTCCGGCCAGTTGAAGCCGGTGCGGTTTTTTATCCACGTCGGGGATCGTCACGAGAATCCGCCTGACGCCCGCTTTTACGTATTCCTCAAGCCGCGCGGCGCATTCCTCGGGCGCTCCCGCGATCACCCCCGAGTCGGGAACGACGGTGAAATTTTTCCACTCGGCCTCGGCGTCGGCCGGGTTCCGCTCGGGGATGAGCATCAGCATCACCGAGGGGCGGAAGAGGTCCGGGTCCAGGCCCGCCTCCCGGCGGATTTCGGCCAGCTCCGGTATCCGCCGGGCGAACCGCTCGGGGGGCCACCACCGGGAGTTGAATCCGTCGGCATGGCGCGCCGCCACCTCGAGGATCTTGTCGCCCTCCCCGCCGATCCAGACCGACGGCGCGGGTTTCTGGAGCGGAGGGGGGTCGCAGTAGGCGTTTTCGATCCGGAAATATTCGCCCTGAAAGCTCGGAGCCGGATCGGTCCACATCCGGCGGATGAGCTGGACGGCCTCGGCGAGCTGGGCGATTCGCTCCGAGGGTTTCGGAAACGAATATCCGTAGGAGGCGTACTCGGGCGCGAGCCAGCCCGCTCCGATGCCGAACTCGAGGCGGCCGCCGCTGATGACATCGAGCGTCGCCGCCATCCGCCCGAGAAGGGCGGGGGGTCGGTAGCCCACGGCGTTGACCAGATGCCCGAGGCGGATGGTTGTCGTGTCGCGCGAGAGCGCCGAGACCGCCACCCAGCTGCCGAGGAGAGGGATCGCCACCGGGCCGGAGTCGACGCCCGACTGGTCGGCGCCCGACTGATCTGCATCAGGGTCTCCCTTGCCCGAAATTTAGGCGTAGGCCTTCGGATTGACCGAGAAGAAGTGATCACACTGCCAGAGGGAGTGGAACCCCATCCGCTCGGCCTCGAGCGCCGCCTCGCGCATTTTCTCGTAGCTGCCGATGAAAAGCCCCCGGACGGTGAGGGAAAGTATCAGCCCCAGCTCGACCAGCGGCGTCATGAAATTCTCCTTTCAAAAAAAAACGCTAAATTCTAAAATGGGGGCGCATCGCCCGGCCCCCAAAAAAACGGATCGATCAAATACCCCTCCCGCTCAATTTGAACGGCGAGGGCGAGACCTTGGGCCGCCTTGAGGCGCTGGACGGTCCTGAGGTGAGTGAGCCCCTCCCAGTAGAGATGGCGGGCCATCCCGGCCAGGGAAAATGTAAACGCCGTCTCCTCCTCCGGGTCCTGCTCCAGGCCGTCCATGTGAAATGTCCCGGCATATGCCCAAAAGCGGTAGACCGGCAGATCGGACTCGCCCATCATCATATCGGGCCTGAACTTTCTTTCGAGGACGAGGCGATGCTGCTCCTCATCGCTTCTTCCCTCGATCGCGCGGGCGGCCAGGGCGAATGCCTCATCGAACTTCGGCACGAGATCCTCGAGCCGCCAAAATTTCTCCTCATCGAGCCTCCGGTCGTAAATGCCGGCCTTTGAGAAATCCACCGGGTCGGCAGGAGGATCGGCGGGCCACAGGATTTTCCCCCAGGCCTTCGACAGCCAGAAAAAATAGGCGAGCGCGACGTGGCTGATCTGGCGGCGAATGCTCCACAGGGACCACTCCTCGGAGGCGTCGTCCCAGTCCAGCTGCGCATCGGTGAGACCTTCGATTTCCTTCAGGAACATTTCCCGGAGATTTTCGAAGTCCTGCCCCGTTTTGATCAATTTCGCCATTTAAATCTCCATTCTCATTCTCAATTCCCGGAATTTTCACTCCCGGAGTTTCAACTCCCAAGCCCAAGCTATGGGCGGCGGACCGGGGGTCACGGTTTCCGCAGGTCCCGGCCCGTCATCTCGGGAGGCTGGCCGACGCCCATCAGGCCGAGCAGGGTCGGGGCCACATCGCAAAGCGCCCCGCCGCCCCGGAGCGGCCCACCATATCCCGGCGCGGCCACGACGCACGGGGTATCGTTCAGGGAGTGCGCGGTGTGGGGGCAGTCGTTTTCCTCATCCCACATCACCTCGCAGTTACCGTGGTCGGCCGTGACGACGGCGGCGCCCCCTGCCCGATCGAGCGCCTCGAGGATACGCCCCAGACATGCGTCCACCGTCTCCACCGCCCGGACGGCGGCCTCCTCCACCCCGGTGTGGCCCACCATGTCGGGGTTGGCGAAGTTGAGGATGATGGCGTCGCCGGCCCCCTCCGCTACCGCGGCGAGCGCCGCCCGGGTGACGCCCTCGGCGCTCATCTCGGGCTGAAGATCGTAGGTCGCCACCTTCGGGGAGGGCACAAGTTCGCGCCGCTCGCCGGGGGGCGGCTCCTCGACGCCGCCGTTGAAAAAATAGGTGACGTGGGGATATTTCTCCGTTTCGGCGATCCTCAGCGAGGTTTTACCCGCCGAGGCGAGGGCATGGCAAAAGAGCCCCGTCATCTCGGCAGGAGGAAAGGCCACCGGCAGGCCGAACGATTCGGCGTATTCGGTCATGCAGGCGTAGTGAATCCGGGGGGGGGAGCCTCTCTCGAAACCATCGAAGCGCTCCGCCGTCAACGCGAGGGTGATCTGGCGGGCGCGGTCGGACCTGAAATTAAAGCAAATAACAGCGTCGCCGTCCCGAATCGGGCCAACGGGCGCGCCGCCCTCCCGAATCACACGGGGCTCGACGAATTCGTCGGTGACATCGCCGGCGTACGAATCCCGGAGCGCAGAGGGAGCGTCCCAGCACGAGATCCCCTCGCCGGAAACCATCGCGGCGTAGGCGCGTTTGGTCCTCTCCCAGCGCCGGTCGCGGTCCATGGCGTAATAGCGCCCAGAAACGGTGGCGACCCTCGCACCGGCGTCCCGTCCGAGATCGGCGGCGAATTTTTCGATGTATCCCAGACCCGCCCTCGGCGGGGTATCTCGTCCGTCCATGTAGGCATGGGCGTAAATGCGGTCCATCCCCTCCCGGCGCGCCAGCCGGGCGACGGCGACGCCGTGGTCCTGGCGGCTGTGGACCCCGCCGTCCGATACGAGGCCGATGATGTGAAGGGCGCCGCCTTCGGCCCGGGCCGCGCGGACGGCGCCGAGCAGCGCGGCGGTTTCATAAAAAGACTCATCCTCGATCGACCGATCGATCCGGACGATATCCTGATTCACGATCCGGCCCGCGCCGAGGTTGAGGTGGCCCACCTCGGAGTTGCCCATCTGGCCATCGGGCAACCCCACCGCGCGCGCGCAGGTCCTAAGTCGGGTATGAGGCCTCTCCGCGAGGAGGGCGTCCATCGTGGGGGTACGGGCGACGGCGACGGCGTTGTGGGCGGGCGAATCCCCGAGCCCCCAACCATCGAGCACTATCAACATTACGGGGCCAGGCAGGGTCAATTTACCGAATCCATTCGCAATTAACCGGGGAAATTTTCGAGAGGATACGCCTGGCCTCGGGGCAGCGGGCGTTCCTTCTGAAATTCAGGTGTTATTCGAAGTCCGGATCGCGCAAAAAACGAAATAGTTTTTTATCCCAGTGCCAGTGCTCCTCGAAGGAGACCTTCCGGTCCGACTGGCGAGTTGTCCGGTTTTTATATCGGATTTCGTTTTCGAACTCACGCTCTCCCTTCAGAATGATCGTCGCGGGATTTCCGTCTCCGTTGAAGCTCAGCCGCATCCTTGCTTTCAGTATTTCGTTCCGGGTGATGGTGCGGTCATTGGCCTTATCCTTCACCGGCGGCCAAACGAACCGCCCCCGGAGGCGGCCGACCAAGACCAGATCGAACTGCCGTTTCCCGTTGGGTTTGATAATTCGAACGGAGTCGACGAACCGGCCCGCCCGGTCGTCCTTGGCATGGATGATAATCTCGCTGCCCCCGTCCGCCGTTAAATCCACGAGTTGGAAAGTGAGCGGTTTCTGGTAGCTGATTTCGCTGTAGGACGAAAGCGGGGTGCGCCCCCGCTTCTCGTCGTCCACGAGACAGAAGGTGGCGAAATTCACCTTTCCCGAATCCGACTGAACGACGATCAGCGTCTCGACCTCCGGATCGCCATCCATGTTCACCGGTATAAAGTCCGCCGTGAACGCATATTTTTCAAGATGGCCCGAGGAGAGGTACCAGGGCCACTCCACCTCAGAGTAGGGACAGTTCTCAAACCCCTCGAGCTGGCGCGCCCGATCGCTCGAGTACAGCTTTCGCACGATCAGCCAATCGGAGGAGCGCTCAAGTCTCTTGATATGTGCGACGAGGCGGCTCCGCCTGCGCTCGCCCGGGGATTGAAACCGGTCGGCCTGAGCCGCCCAGGTGGACGCCGCCAGGAGCGCGGCCAGGAAGAGCGCCCTGAAGCAGGCAGACACAAAGCGCCGGGACATTCTCGGAATCCTTCTCGATGAAACAGCCCTCGGGCGTGAAGCTGTTTCGGGCTCGCCCCTCGGCTCAATTTTCTGACGTACGCCTCAGGGCGTGATCAAGGCCTTCAATGTACCCTTTTTTCGGGCACGTTCAAGCGCTTTCACCTCTTCGGCGAGGGGGTGGCGGGCGTCCGCCAGCGGAGCGATCCAGAGCCCTCCCCGCGCCAGGGTGTCCGGCGCGAGAGGACAAGGCCCCGGCTTATCGAACCAAAGGGCTGGCAACTTTCAACTTTAATTGAATAAACGGCCCGGGAGAGAAGGCGGCGGGACCCGCGGGCGGCTGACGCCTATC
>NYYB01000046.1 GCA_002685755.1 Nitrospinota bacterium | reverse complement strand
TCGGGGATCGACCCCCGATATGACGCCGAGCGAGGCCGGGAAGATCGGCCCGCACTCGGCGAGACCTAGACCGTCCTTGATTTTCGAAAACGCCCGTTGGACGGGATTCGTCATCCGATCGGCCAGATTCGTCGTCGCCACCGACATGCTCGTCGGGTGTTTTCCCCCGCCCGCGACGCATCCCTCGCGGATGTGGACCTTGAGCCGGCGGAAACTGCCCGCGTTAGTGGGCACGAGATCTTCGATGCTGTTGAAGACGCCGATCATGGCCCCCGTCCGGGCGCAGGCCTCGCTGAGGTTGAGCCCGCAGGGCATGGCGTCGGGATTGTCCCTGAGGTCCACCTCGATGCGCGCGTTTTTGCTGTCGATCTTGACCCCGACCTTGATGGGGATTCCCCCCTCGGGGGTCCCGGGGACGGGATCGTGCGTGCTGGTGGCGGTGGCGCTGCCGCTCGGCATCTTTTTAATGGCGGCGATCATCACCTTTTCGCTGTAGTCGAACCACTCCCCCGAGAAGGTGTGGAGGGTCTCCCAGCCGTATTCATCGGCCATCGCCAGGACTTCCCGCTCGCCGATGCGCGCCGCTCCGATCATGGCCAGAAAATCCCCGCGCCACTGGACCGGAACCCGGATGCGCATCTGACACATGCGTATGATGTCCTCGATGTCCTCGTAGTTCTCTTGAACCTTGACGGCAGGGAAAATCAAGGCGCCTTCCTCGTAAACATCGCGGGCGTGTCCCATGTAGGTCGTCGGCTGGCCGTTGCCGCAGTCCGCCTGATGCGCCTTCACCCAAACGGTGAAGTGATGCTCACCCTTTTTGTCGATGACCGGGACGAGAATCGTGTGGTCGGCGGGATGAGAGCATCCGTGATAGGGCGAGTTGTGCAAAAACGCGTCGCCGCGCCGGAGCGCCGGATGGAGGTCCATCATCGACCGCGCCATTAGATCGGCGCCGCTCAAAACGTGGATCGGAAGCGTCTCCGCCCCGGTCATAAGCTCGCAATCGCGCGTGACGATGCTCGTAGAGAAATCCTTCGCCAGGTTGAGCACGCCCGACCGCCCCGTCCGCAGGAGCGTATTCGCCATCTTCGTCGTGATGGACTCAAAGCGCTTGCTCAGCACGGCCAGGGTGACGGGGTCCATCCCCGCTTTTTTCACGCCCCGGCCGGCGGGTTTTCTTTTCCCCGCTTTTTTTGATTTGCCCTTGACCTTTGTCTTCGCTCTCGCCATGACCCGATTTCCTCATTGACTCGTACCCGTTGAGCCGAAAAATACGGAGCCGAAAAAAACGCCGCTTTGTTGTTCCCCAAACTTCGATCACCTGGGCGCGAGCCCCTAGGCTTCGATCACCAGACTCCCGCTTCTTGTTCTCACCACCCTCGCTCCGGGATCGACAACGACGGTGGTGAAGGGCGATTCGATGATGGCGGGGCCCCTCATGGCGGCGCCCGGCTTCATGCTCTCGAACAATTCCACCCGAGTGTTTACCCGCCCCTTGCCCTCGAAGTAGGCCTTGCGCCTCGCGGGCAGATTTGTCTCGAATTTTTTCTCATGCCCCAATTTACCGAACCGACCCGCTCTCAACTTGCACCGCGCGACGGCCCGCCAGCCGACGAACTCCACGTCCGAGTCAGGGTCCCTGACGGCGAATATTTCCTCGTGCGCGGCGTCGAACTCCCTGCGGACCCGCGCGACTTCCTTTTCCGTCTTGAAGTGGGTCAAATCGATGGGAAGATCGATCTCCCAAATCTGGTGGCGGTAGCGGGCCTCGGCGAAGATTTCGATGGAATGGTCGAGCGCTCCCGCCCCCGGCCCCTTGAAAAACGCCTTGCATTTGGCGGCAAGCGATTTCAGGGTGGCGTTCACCCCGCCGAAATCGAAACTGACCGAGGAAGAGTAGTGGAGCGCCCTGAAATCCGCGTGCAAATCGCTCATCAGCGCGCCCGCGGCCGAGAGCGCGGCGCCGACCTCGGGGATGATCACGCGCTCGCAGCCCAGCCGCCGGGCGATGGCCACCGAATTCAGACCGGCCGCGCCGCCGCCGCCTACGAGGACCGCCCCCCGGGGGTCTATCCCCTGATCGATGGTGATCTCCTCGATGGCGCCCACCATGTTTTCGGTGGCCAGCCTCAGGATCGCCTCCGCCGCCTCCTCGAGACTCAAGTTCAGGGGCTTGGCCACATCGCTCCGGATTGCATTTTCGGCCTTTGTTGAATCGAGCGCCATCGCGCCGCCCAGGAAATAGGCCGGGTCGATGTGTCCGAGAACGAGTGATGCGTCCGTCACGGTGGGCCGCTCCCCGCCCCGCCCGTAGCAGGCCGGCCCCGGAACCGCGCCCGCGCTCTGGGGGCCGACGTGAAGTAGTCCGCCGTCGTCCACCCAGGCGATGCTGCCCCCTCCGGCGCCGATGCTTTTCACGTCCACCGAAGGAAAGCCGACGATGTGTCCTCGGTAGCGCTGGCCGATCCAGGTCTCGGGGGTCGTGGGAATGGTCCCTCGCCGGACGAGACTGACGTCGTAGGTCGTCCCGCCCGTATCGGCGACGATGGCGGTGCCGGATTTCGTGTCCGCGCGGGCGAAGTGGCGCCCGGCGATGGGGGCCATCGAGGGGCCCGAACCGATGGCGTGAATCGGCGCGGCGATCAAGTCCCTCACATCCATCACGCCCCCCTGCGAGGTCAGCATGAGCAGCCTCCCCGAGAAACCCGCCCCCGACAAACGCTCCGAGAGCCCCCCCAGGTAGTTGTTCATCAGGGGCTTGAGGGAGGCGTCCATGCAGGCCGACGAAGCGCGGCGGTATTCGCGGAGTATCGGGTTGAGGACGTGAGAAAGGGTGTAGGGCGCCCCCGGCAGGTTCTCTTCGAGAAGCTCGGCGATGCGGTCCTCGTGCGCGGGGTTGACGGTGGACCAAAGAAAGCACACCCCGACGGATTCGACTTTGAGACTCTTTAGTTTTTTGATGATTTCAATCGCCGCCGCCTCGTCCAGCGGTTGCGCGACCTCGCCCGCGGAAGTGATTCGCTCGGGTACCTCGAACGTAAGCGCCCGGGGAATGTAGGGCTTCGGGAAAGGGACGAGAAAGTTGAACGGCTCTATCCGCCCGCCCTCGCGGAGGACCAATACGTCCGGGTGCCCCTTGGTGGTGAGGAATGCGGTTCGGGCGGTATTGCCGGTGATAATCGCGTTGATGGCATAGGTGGTGCCGTGGATAAAGAGATCGCCCCGGGAAAGGAGGTCCCGAGGCGAAAGCGAGAGGCTGTCGGCGGCCGAGGCCACGACATCGAGAATCCCCCGGACGGGATCGTCGGGCGTCGTGGCCGCCTTGAACATATGAAGGACGCCTTTATCGTCCTCCATCACAAGATCGGTGAAGGTCCCGCCGGTGTCCACAGCGAACCGCATGGGTATGGCCCCTTTACGCGAATCCCGATCAAGCGGGAAGGCCCGATTCCGGACCGCACGGCCCGCTGGCGCTCCGAGCGATTAATCCGCTTTGCATGTCGGGAAAATCAACCAAACCTATTAAAAGGCATCCAGCCGGGGCGGGTCAAGAGAGTGCCCGGCACGCAGCCCTCAACCCTTCGCCGCCCTCAATCCATTGCCACTTTTCCCTCGCAGCCTTTAATCCTCCGAAGACCCGGCCGGCTCGAGAATCACCTTGATCGCTCCGTCTTGTTTCTCTTCCATCATCTCGAGGCCCTCCACAGCCCGGCTGAGCGGCACGCGGTGGGTGAGCATCGGGGCGAGATCGATTTTTCCGGAGGCGACGAGCTCCAGGCACTCGGCGAACTGGCCGGCGTAGCGCCCGCGCGCTCCCTTGATGACAATCTCGAGACGGCGGACCTCCTCCGCCGGAATCGGGGTACCCTCCCCGGCAAAAACGCCCATCACGACAACCGTTCCGTTTCGCTTCACGATGCGGCAGGCCTCTGGGAGCGTGGCCTCCTGGGCGCCGCCGACGGCCTCGATCACCTTGTCGAATCCGGCGCCGCCGGTCAGTTGGCCGAGCCGCTCGGGAAAACCGGCCTCGGCCGGGTTAACGGCGGCATCCGCCCCCATTTTCTCGGCGGCCTGGAGCCGGTAACCCACGGTATCCGATATGGCGACATAGGCCCCCTCGGCCTTCGCCACCGCCAGGGCGCAGAGTCCGATGGGCCCCGCCCCCTGAATCGCCACGCGCTCGCCCCGCCGCACACCGCCCACGTCGCGGACGGCGTGATAGGCCGTCGCCAGCGTTTGCATGACCGAGCCCACATCGTAGGAGACTTTCCCGGGAAGGGGGACGACGCACTCCGCCGGGACGGAGACGTACTCGGCGTATGCGCCGTCGAGCGTATTTCCGATGGATTCGAGCGAGGTGCACAGATTCGGCCGCGAGGTCCCGCAAAACTCGCACTCGCCGCAGGTGATAAGATTCTCCACGCAACAGCGGAGCCCGAGAGGGACGCCCTCGGTTCCCTCGCCCAGAGCCACCACCTCGCCGGCGAATTCATGACCGAGCACCACGGGAAGCCGCACCCCGGCGAAGAGGCCGCGCCAGGCATGTATATCCGTCCCGCACAAGGCGCAGGCGCGCACCTTGACGATCACCTCGCCGGGCCCCGCCTCGGGCAGGAGCCGATCCTCGTTCACGATGCGGTTCGGCGCCTCGAGGACCACCGCCGCCATTCTGCCGGGAAGATTTCCGGGTGTCATTGGTTCACCTAAACCATCGTCGCGCCGCCGTTCGCGTCGAGGGTGACGCCGGTGATGTAGCTCGCCTCGGGGCTGCACAAAAAGAGCACGGCCTCGGCGATTTCGTCCGGCTCCGAGAGGCGGCCCACTGGGGTGGTCCGCTCGATATGGCGGATGCGCTCCTCGGTGCGGATTTTCACCGTTCTCGGGGTGCGCACGTTGGCGGGCGCGACAGCGTTCACGGTGATGCCGTGGGGCCCGAGTTCCCGCGCGGCCTGCCGCGTCAGGCCGAGAACCCCCGCCTTCGCCGCCGTGTAGTGAGGGGGATTCGGGTTCACCCCGCTCCGGGCGGCCATACTCGACAGGGATACGAACCGGCCGTAGCCGCCCTCGATCATGAGAGGCGCCGCGGCCTTGAGCAGATAGAACATGGTCTTCAGGTTCGAATCGACTACAAGGTCCCACGCCTCGACCGGACAATCGAGAAGGCTCAAATACCGGGGAAACCCCCCGGCGCTGTGAATGGCGATATCGAGGCGGCCCTGCTCGTGCTGAAAACCCTCGACGGCGGTGCGCACCTGCTCCCAATCCGTGAGATCCGCGCGGATGAAACCCGCCCGCCCCCCCTCGTTTCGAATCGACTCGGCGATCCGGGCTCCGCCTTCCTCGTCAATATCGCAAACGGCGACCGAGGCGCCCCCGCCCGCGAGTTTTCGGGCGCAGGACTCGCCGATGCCCGTGGCCGCTCCTGTGACGAAGGCGCTTTGGCCCTCGAATTTTCCCTGACTCATCGTCTGGTGAATTTTCCTTGATTCATCGTCCCTCTCGTTTCATCTTCCGGCTTGATCGGACTAGCCCGTTCGGGCGAGGCCGCCCGGGGCGGGTAGCGCCCGAAGGCCCGTCATTTCGCCCCGCGAAACCGCCCCAAAAATGGAATGGATAAAGATACGGACTTATACCAAACTATCACCATCTCCGGAAGATAAAGGCCGAAAGCCGCCGTTAACCGAGTGCACGGAGGAGACCCGTGGGAATTTCCAGGCGGAGCCTGATCGGAGGCGGGGCATCGACAGCCGCGCTGGCGCTCATCGGCCCCGCCGGCCGGGCGGAGGCCATGCTCGGGCGCATCTTCGATTGGTTGAACAGCCGCCCGGTGGAGTCCCCCCTGCCGGGCGAGAGTATTCTCGATTTCTCCGCGCGGGTGCTCCCCGAAATCACACCCACCGGCAAATTCTATGTACAGAGCATCGGGTGGACCCCCGCCGGAGGGACGCGGGTAGACTGGAAAATCTACGTGGGAGGGTCGGTGAACTCTCCTTTTGAGTTGATCTCTTCGGATTTGACCGCCCTGCCCCAGCGCGAGGCCTGGGCGGCGATCACCTGCATCGGGAACCCCGTGGGCGGCGGGCAGATCGGCAATGCTCTCTGGCGCGGGGCCCCCCTCCGCGCGCTGCTCGAGCGGGCGTCCCCCCGCGAGAGCGCGCTGAGGTCGCCGGCGTGGCGCGCGGTGTTCCGGGCGGCGGACGGGTATCACGATTCGATTCCGCTCGAGGCGGCGCTGGACGAGCGCACCCTCCTCTGTCACCGCATGAACGGCGCCCCCCTGCCCCCCGATCACGGCGCTCCCCTGCGGCTGCTTACGCCGGGTGTCTACGGACTCAAGAACGTGAAGTGGATTCGGTCCACCGAGGTGGCGGCCGGCGGCCACGCGGGCTATTGGCAAGGCAGGGGATGGTCGGACGCGGCGCGCGTCGAGACATTGAGCCGGTTCGAGGCGCCGCGCCGGCGGGTGACGGTTGGGGCGCCGTCGGCCTGGCTCGTGGGTTCGGCCTTCGCCGGTGACAGGGGAATCAGCCGCGTCGAGGTGGCCTACGGCCTGGGCCCGAAAAGACACCCTTGGGCGCCCGCCCTCGTCAAAAAACCGCTCGGTTCCCTCGCCTGGACGCCCTGGGCCTTCCGGATGGAATTTCCGGAGGATGGATTTTACCCCGCGACCGTCCGCGCGGTGGACGGCGCGGGTCAATTACAGACGGAAAAAATATCGGACCCCAAGCCCGGCGGGGCGACCGGCCTGATGGAGTTGAATCTTTACGCCACGGGGCTTCCCACGATGTGACGCCCCACCTCAATCCTTTATTGTGAGTTGAAGCCCTTCTTCCGAATCTTCCACATCAAGCGTCTTGTTGGAGAGGCTCTGCGAAACATCCTCGTCTATGACAAGAACCGTTTTGCCCTCGTGGACGAGTGTCGCGTCTCCCGGCTTTTCGCCGTCGAGCGTGAGCGACAACTCCTCTCCTTAGAGGATGAACCGGACGCAGGCGCCGTCGGGAGCGCCCGAATCGGAGAGCAACTTGGACAGATTATCACAGGCCGATTCAGAGACGTTCAGCATAGGGGCCCTCAGGGAGTGACGCGTCACGGCTCGGCCGGGAACCGCTCCCGATACCGCGAGTCGCGCGAACAATCAGAATCTATTTGCCTCGCCAGCGCCTTTTCTAACATGCGGCCGGGCGCGAAAAAAGCCCCGCCGGNCGGACCCGGCGGGGCTTGATTCGCTTGAGGTGAAAACCTCTAGCGGCGTTTTCCGCCGACGATNTTTTTCGNCCGCTTCGCCCGCTTGATCATCCACTCTTTGGGAGCCTNCATCCCGCTCCGGTCGATCTTGTCGAGGCTGCTTTTGTACACCATGAAGTTCTTGATGTATGAAAGCGTCCCGCCGCGGTGAGGGTCTCCCGGAGGCTGACGCCCCTCGATGAGGTCCACCACGTTACTCACAGCCAGACTCGCCATGCCGATCTGCTCGGCCAGCACCGCGCCATACGTCCAGCCGTCCCGGATGTCCTTCTCGACGCCGACGGCGATGTTGTGCGTCACGATCTTGATCTTGCCGGCTTTGAAGCCGTTGGCCTTGGAGAAGGCCTTGACGGCGTCGGTCGTTCCGCGCGCGATCAGGGTCGCCCAGGGATAGATGCCTGCGGCATCGGGGTGCTTCTTCAGGAGGTCCTCGGCCGTCTGATAGGCCGCCTGCACGTTCGATTTCGTGAACTCCTTGGCTACGATCTTGACCTTGGGATAGTGGCTTAGATAGTCCTCAAAACCCTTGGCCATGGAGGTGACCATCTCGATGCCGCTCGGGCCGGGGAGCATGATGACCTTGCCCTCGTGTCCGATGGCCTCTGCCATCGCGGAGCCGATAAGCAGACCGAGCTGGTAGCTGTCCTTCATCACCCGGTTCTTCACCCGGTTGCTGTCGAGGTCGATGTTGTCCACCACGACCGGCATCCCCGAGTCCATCGCCTTGTGGACGGCGTTGACCATGCCTTTTGTGCTGATCGGGCATATGATCATGCCGTCGTACTTGGCGGCGATGATGTCCTCGACGTGGGCCACCTGCTTGGGCAAAAATTCATACCCGCCCGCGTCGAACATGGTGACGGAGACGCCCAGCCTTTTCGCTTCACGGACGCTGCCGAACCACTTCGAGAAGAAGTAGGGGTCAACGCCGTTCGGCACGACGACGGCGATCCTGTAGGCTTTCTTCGCCTTGGCGGCCTCGGCCTTCGGCGCCGCGAAGGTGGCCATGAACAGAAAAACCGCCATCACAGCAAGAAGTGTCAGTGAGCGAAACAGTTTCGTTCTCATCGCTTCCTCCTTTTCCTTAAAGGAAAAATATACAAACATGGGCTCCAATGGTTCCGCGATTCAGCATTAGTTCAGAACACCGTAGATTTCCTAGATATTGATCTCCTCCTCTTCTCGGAAAATCGATATCGAAAATTTCCTCCGGCAAACTATTCCCGCCGCCGGCGGGCGCTGATGGTGACGGCGGCGATGAGCATCACCCCCAGGGCGACTTCTCGGGCGAAAGTGCCCACCCCCAGCAATATCAAGCCGTTCAGCAAAAATACGATGAAAAGCGTTCCCAGCAGCGCCTGGATGACGCCGCCCTCGCCGCCGTGAAACGTCGTGCCTCCGACGACGGCGGCAGCAAGAGACTGAAATTCAAGCTGAAAACCGGCGAGCCCATTTGTCGCGGGCAGCCGGGCCAGATAAAGAAACGACGTAAAGGCCACGGTGAAGCCGCTGATGAGGTAGCAGATAAGCTTCACCTTGCCCGTATCGATTCCCGAGAGCCGGGCGGCCTCTTCGTTTCCGCCCGTCAGATAAATCGCCCGCCCCAGGGCGGTGCGCGTCAGGAGCAAATGAAGGACTACAAAGAAAGCGAGTGCGATAAACATGGTCCCCGGTATGTGGAAAAAATCGGTAAGCCCGATAGTCTGAAGGATGTCCTTCTGCGCGCTGGTGAACTGGTGAATGGTGCGTCCACCCGTAAAGACGAGGGCGATCCCCGCGCAGATGAAAAGCATGCTCAGGGTGACGATGAAGGGCTGGATTTTCACCCTGCCGACTAAAAATCCGTTGATGAATCCGAACATGACGGCGACGCCGAACCCCATGAGCACGCCCACGGCGATGCCGAAATCGAGGATTCCCTGAGCCATGATAACGCTCGAAAGGCTGAGCAGGGAGCCCTGGCTCAAATCGATTCCCGAGACAAGAAGCACCATGCTCTGACCCGCGACGATGAAAAACAGGAGAGATGCATTTCGCATCTGATTCGTCAGGTTGTGAACCTCGATGAAATTGTTCACGTAGCCCAAAAGCTGAAGGATGGAGAACCCCAGCATCATCAGGACAAACGCCACCAGGAGGCCGTACTTCTCCAGCGATAGCCAGGAGCGGACGGCATCGAGCGGCTTGGTTTCGTAAGGCATGGCAACATTTGCCATTTTGAGATTTCTCCTTATTTCTTCTGTTCTTGAAGGGTGCTAACCCAAATGGAGACGAGAATGACCAGCCCGACGATAATTTGCTGGCGGTAGGTGTCGATACTCAGGACGTTCAGCCCGTTCACCAAAAAGATAATGAGAAGCGCGCCCAGCGTCGTGCCCAGAACCCCTCCGCGCCCGCCGAAAATGTGGGTTCCGCCGATGATGGTGGCGCCGATCGACTGGAGGAGCTGGTCGCCGCCGCCGAGCCGGGGGTCGCCC
>NYYB01000045.1 GCA_002685755.1 Nitrospinota bacterium | reverse complement strand
TGGCCAATTATATTATATGGTTACAGAGATTCCAGCCTCTTTCTGCTCCGTTCCGCCGCATAATGTGGATATAAACAAGAAGAAAACCGGAAAGGAAAAATATATTTTGAGCCCGTATTCCTATCCATTGAAAGTCATTGAAACCTAAGAAAAAACAAGTGATTTGACGCTTATTTTCCACTGTGCGCAATGGTTTTTAGGTTAATTAAGAAAGAAATGCAAATAATTTACATGCAATTTTGTCACGTAATATTTGAAAAAGCGTAGGTGATGATCTCTCCTCGTTTAAGATCGGCTGTCTTTTTTCTACAAGGAGTACAGGCTCTTTAATGTGAATGAGGAATCCTTGGCTCTATATTGGGGATGACGACTAGGCCTCTTCGAGGATGATATCTTCATGAAAACGGTAATGCCAGCAGGAAAAATTGATTGTATGATTGAGCCTATGAGTGTGTAGTCATAGCTACCGTGTAAAATTATCTCGAAACGCAAGGGAAAATGAATAAATGCGCTACTTTCTGATTCATTTCTAGAACATCATTTCGCAGTATTTAGCAAGGAGGGTGCCGTATGCCCCGAATTTCATTGATTGAAAGCGATATGGCCGAGGCAAGCGCCAAAAGGATAATGGATAATCTTCAAAAGCAATTCGGGGTGGTAATAGACCCAGTCAAGGCATTGGCGCACAAACCCGATTTGCTGCGCGCTCTTCTGAGTCTGACCACGGTGGCGGACGGTCCGGGCGATATCGACCCGGGATTCAAAGAGGTGTTGAATATCCGCGCCTCGGTGTTGAACGGTTGTGGGTATTGCACCGGGATGCATTCGCAGATGGCGGGGATGCACAAGGTTCGGGCCGAGAAAATCGAGGGCGCGAAGGAGGGTTCGGCCAGCGGGGTTTTCGATGAAAGGGAAAAAGCCGCGCTGGCACTGTGCGAGGAGAGCACACAGGGCGTTAAGGTGTCGGACGCTACGTTCGAGAGAGCCAGGTCCCACTACTCGGAGGCGGAGGTCGTCGAGCTTCTCGGCGTGATCGGAGTCATCAACATGTGGAACCGCCTGATCGTGTCGCTGGGCTTCTAGATACTGTTGGCGAAATGCCCCTGCACTTCTCCGAAATGCCCCGCGGTTCCGCAAATTTCAGGCTCCGGGGTTTCGGTGAATTGCCGGCGTCCCATGATCGCTCCGCCCGGGACGGACCCCATCCGGGGCGGACCTTTTTTTCAGCCCTCCAACTCGGGCAGCGCCCGCTCCCCGACGAAGCGGACAATCTTCCGGCGCGCCTCGAGGGTGTATGACATCGCGAACACAAACGTTTTCGCTCCGAGCCCGGCAATCTCACGGAACCGGTCCAGGCACTCGTCCGGCGAGCCCACCACCGCGAACCGGTCGATCATGTAGTCCGTAATAAACTTCGCGTTCGGGCTCCCCGCGCCGATGTTCAGTTCATCGTAGTTCGCCCGGAAGCGCTCGACCCCCTCGCGCTCCTCCACGGGCACCGCGTTCATCCCCAGCCGGAAATTATGATTCGCCCGGGTGCAGAGCCGGGGCCTGACCGTCTCGCGCGCCGCCGCCCCGTCCTCCTCGATGTGGACAATCGCATTCAACCAGAGTTCGATCTCCTCGGGCCGCCGGCCCGCGCGCTCAGCCCCGGCGGCGATGTGCCCCCGCGCCCAACTCACCACCTCGGGCGTGATTCCCGATCCGAGGATCACTCCGTCCGCCAGCTCCCCGGCGAGCTCGAGCGTCCGCGGCCCGTCCGCCGCCAGGAAGATCAGCAGGTGCGGCTTCCGCCAGTTCGAGGTCACCGGCGTCCCTCCGAGTTCGACAGGCTCCCCATTCAGGAGCGCCCGCGCCGCGAGGAGTCCTTCCCTCATCGCATTTAAACTCGAGCTTTTCAGCCCCACCGAGTACAGTGGCGTATCCCCCGCCCCGAACCCGATCATCACGCGCCCCTCGGCCAGATCGTCCACCGAGGCCATCGCGTTCACCGTCGTCATGATGTGGCGCGTCACGAAATTCGTCACCGATGTGCCGATTTGGGCCCGCTTCGTCTCCCGTGCCATGAGGGCGAGCATCACGTAAATATCCCGGCTGTGGAGCCTTGAGGTCGAAACCGAGTCCGCCAGCGTGATCGGGTNGATTCCGAGCGCCTCNGCCTCNCTNACGAAGTCCAGAAACTCATCGATCGGCGGAAACTCTCCGAACGAGCTGATCTGAATCCCGAAACGCACGNCGCCGCTCCCGATAGAGGGATAAATGATGAATTTCGGAGTGGATTCTAGCAGAATCCTCTTTGGCGGGAAAAACCTTCCCTTATCCTACCCCCCCTCGCCAAGGCCACCATGGATTATAATGGGCTTTTCCCGGAAACCCTACGGGAGGGGCTGGATGTTCTGGAAATGGCTTGCGCGAAACGGGGTTTACCTCGCGGCCGCGCCGCTGCTCGTGGCGCTGATGGCCGTGACGTTTCCGCCCCGGCTCACGGACGGGGTCAAGCATCTAATAGATGTAGCGGGTCTCTGGGAGGGGCGGTTCACCTGGCCCGATCAGTCGAGGAGCTACCCGATCTCGCTATCAATCCGCCCGGACGGTGGCTATGTGTTCGATTCCGTTCACAGGTCCACCAAGGGGGTAGTTGTCCTCGAGAGGGGAAGGGTGCTTTTGCGCCGGGAGGGGCTGGTGCGCGGCGTCTCGTTATATCGGGGTCTTTCGAGCGGAAAGGCCGTTCTACTCGGGAGAAACGGCGATTTCGGCACCTATCTTCTCAATAAAGTGAACTGACGCGCCGCCGCCAGATGTGAGACCCTGTTCCGGGGAGGCGGTCCGGATTTTTCAAGGAGGATGAGCGGTGCTGTTCGGAAGCAATGACGGAGCCTATGTAACCAAGGAGTCTCAAAAAAACATCCGCGCGATGGAAGAGGCGACTCGCCAATACATGGGCAAGGGGCGGGGGTGGTTGAGAGGGTACGTCAACCTCGCCATTTTCCTGGTGTTTAGCTATTACGTGGTCCCGTTTGTCTGGAACGCCATTATCGCCGTCTTCAAGTAGAAATATCAGCTAGAAATTTCCAGGTTAAAGTCTCCATCCTCTCGAAAAATGCAATGAAGAACTCCTCGAAAAATGCCCCCCTTACTCTTTTTCGCCGGGCGGGGGGGAGGCGAAGGAGTTGCCCCGGGCGATGACGGCCTCCCGGCCGCCGTGGCGCTCGACGAGGGCGGCCTGATCCGCCTTGGCGCGGCGGTCCACCTCCTCGGGGTCGAACCGTGCCCGGAGGGCGGCCTCGCACTCCCGGAGGATGCCCTGGTGCGTCGGGTCGCCGGCGAGATTATTCATCTCTCCGGGGTCGGCCTCCAGGTCGAAAAGCTCGGGCGCAAAGCCCGTGTAGTGGATGTACTTGAATCGCCCACGGCGAATCATGAACAGCGCCGAGACTGCGCCGAGTGCATGAAATTCACTGAAAATTTCGCGCCCGGGCTCATCGGGCGCACCGGCAATTTTAAAGAAGGAGTCTCCCGGCAGAGGGGCCTCCTCTTCGGTGAGCGGGAGGCCGGCGCAATCGAGCGCGGAAGGGTAAAGATCCACCAGCGAGACCGGGGTTTTCGAGACTTTTCCCGCGGGAACCCCGGGCCCCGAGACGATCAACGGAACGGCGGCCGACTCCTCGTACATCGTGGACTTTCCCCATAGGCCCCGCGCGCCGAGGTTGTCGCCGTGGTCGCTGGCGAAGATCACCCGCGTTTCGCCGGTGAGCCCGGCCTCGTCCAGCGCCGCGAGAATCTTCCCTACGTTCGAATCGACGTAGGAGCACATCCCCAGGTAGGAAGCGATGGCGACCCTCTTTTTGTGGTCGTCGAAATAATCCTCATACGGCGCGCAATCGTCGAGGCATTTAATCCAGGGGTGCCAGGCCCTCCCGCCCGAGGGGTGCTCCCTGGGCATGGGGATTTCATCCAGAGGGTACATCTCGTAAAACTCGGGCGGGGCGATGAAGGGAAAGTGGGGGCAGGTGAGCGAGACGAAAAGCGTCCAGGGCCGATCCGCGTGCTGGAGGGCCTCCTCCCCGAGCCAGCGGCGGGCGCGCTCGGTGATTTCGCGGTCGTACTTGGTATAGCTCGACTCGCCCGGCCCAATCTCACTCGACATCCGCTCGTTGTTCAGGCGGACAGGGAGGCCCTCGCCGTCCCTCACGGAGGCAAAGATGTCGCCGACCCCGCCGTTCGGCGCGTGGAGGGGGATGATCTGCTCGCCGATTCCGGTGGGCGCCTCGGTGTTCCGGTAGTGGAGTTTTCCGATCGAGGTGTAGCGGCGGCCGGTGGCGGTGAGGCGGTGACCCCAACCGGGCGGGCTCCCCTCGTAAGGGAAGGCGTTGTCCCAGGCGCCGATTTCGTGGACATAGCGGCCGGTGGCGAAACTCGCCCGCGAGGGGATGCAGATCGGGCAGTTGGTGTAGGCGGCCTTGAACCGGGTGCCCGAGGCGGCGAGGCGGTCGATGTTCGGGGTCAGGGCCGCCGGATGGCCGTAGCAGCCCAGTGTTTGCTGGCTGTGCTCATCGTCCATGATGATGAGCAGGTTCGATGATTCTACGGCGAACCTTTCAGGGCGTGCCGCCGGCCGGGGCACGCTTTACTCGACGGTGGGCAGACGCAGCCGGAGCCGCTCGACGGGTTCCTCGCCGTTGAGATGGCTTTCGACGATCTCAGAAACGTCCGAGGCCTTGAGGCCCTGGTACCAGACGCCCTCGGGGTAGACCACGACAGAGGGCCCCAGCGTGCAGGGGCCGAGGCAGGTCGCGCCCGAGATAGCGGTCGTGGCGGCCAGATCGCTAGAGTTGACGGCCTCGCCGAACGCCTGGAGGATTTCGATGCTTCCCTTCGATTGACAACAGCCCATCGGGTGGTCCGGTTGACGCTGGTTGATGCAGACGAAAACATGACGCTTGATGTGTTCCATGTGGCACCTTTCGATTATGCGAGCGATCCGATGAATCCTCGGTGGAGCGGCTCTTGGTGATAGGGGGATTAATTTTCCGCCGGGCCTGCCAAGCCCGCTCCATGGAAGAAGACCCCCTCCTTCTTGAAGCGAATGAGCGAAGGCGATCATTCCTTTCGGATGACTTTGCCAGAGGCAAATGATAACCTCGGGCCGGTTGAAGTCAAGGAAGTTTTTCGGGAAAGCATCGTGATGCCCACGCTGCTTTTGTAACGCAAGCAGGTCTCCGGCCTTTGCCCTCTATGCAGAGTAAAATCTCCCTTTTCAAAACCCTCCGGCGGCGGCGTCTCCCGGAGGGACCGAAGCTGATCTGTCTTCCGGACGAAAACGCCTCGACGGTTTCGATTCAGATATGGCTCCCCGCCGGCACCTCGGCCGAGAAAAAGGACGAGGCGGGGCTGGCCCATTTTCTCGAGCATATGATCTTCAAGGGCTCGAGGAATCTAGGCGTCGGCGAGTTGGCCTCGAGGGTCGAGGCCGCCGGGGGGGACATCAACGCCTACACGATGAGCGACGCAACCTACTACTACCTCGCCTGCCTCCCCGAGACCGCGGAGGATTGCCTGGAGATGCTGGCCGACGCCGTCTGGTGGCCCCGGCTCGATCAGACCGAGGCCGACCGGGAGCGGGGCGTTATCCTCGCCGAGATCGACCGGTCGATGGACCAGCCCGATCAGGTGCTCCAGCATCGCCTCTTCGAGAAGGCCTACGGAAAAGACCATCCCTACGGCTGGCCCATCATGGGCTCCCGCCGGGCGGTGAGCGGGTTCGGCCGCCGGGAGCTCAGGCGTTTTCACAGCCGCTGCTACGCGCCCTCGCGCAGCATCGTCGCCGTCTCGGGGCGGGTGGACATGTCTGCGATACGCGGTGTTCTCAGGGAAAAATTCCGCGCCGAGGGGGAGCTTCCTTCATCAGTGAGACAAAGCAGGCGAATCCATGTCCCCGCCCCCCGGCCCGTGGGAGCGGCGCCCCGGCTGTCCATTTTAAGGGAGCGCTCGGGCCTCGCTCATCTTGTGGTCGCCTATGAAATTCCCTCCTTCACCGACACCGACGCGCCCGCCCTTGAAGTCCTTGCCATGATCCTGGGGATGGGGGAGAGTTCGCGGCTCTACAAGAAAATGTGTGTCGAGACCTCCCTGATGCACGAGGTGTCGGCGGAGAACTTTTTTTCGCTCGGTGCGGGGCTTTTGTTCTTGGGGGGGACGGCCGCTTCGGGCCAGGCCGCCTCCGCCGCCGAAATGATTGTCCGGATTGGAAGGGAGATCGTGCGGACCTCGCCCGCGACGCCGGAGGAACTCGAGCGCGTCCGCCTCAATTTCCTCTCCGACATGGAGTTTCGCCGCGAGGGGTTGAGCGGCTATGCCAGGATTGCAGGCTACGCGGAGCTATTGGCGGGCGACGCCCGCTTTGCCGAAGTTTACCTGAACCGTCTGATGAAGGTGGGGGCGAAGGAGGTCTCCCGCGTGGCGGAGCGGTATTTGCGCCCGGAGGGAGCGACCTCCGGCGTCCTTATCCCCCTAAACGCGGGTGGCGGCGCCACTCGAAAGGAACTTCTGCGCGGAATCCTGCGGGGTTTTTCCGAGGAAAATTCGGAGGCCTCTGGTCCCACCGGAGCAAGAAAAAAGACGGGGACGGCGGCCAGAGAGCGGGGCGAGGCTCTCGCCTCGAGGCTGGGACGGCGGGGGCCGAAGCGTGTCCGGAGGGGGGAGCGGGAGGTCGTGTTCCGTCTTCCCGGCGGGGCGCGGCTGATCGTCCAGCCGGGCGGGGTGGCTCGCGTTTTCGCGATCAGTGTGGTCTGCCTGGGCGGCCAGCGGCTTGAGGATAAAAAACGGGCGGGGCTCCACTACCTGATGAGTAATCTGGCGGCTCAGGCCACTCGCTCGATGGACTCGGACAAACTGGCGGGCCGAATCGACGGTTTGGGAGCGGTTCTAGAGGGTTTCTCGGGCCGCAACAGCATCGGCCTCTCGGGCTCGTGCATCTCTCCGGTCTCGGACGAGTTGATCGAGATTTTCATCGGGGTTCTCACCGAGCCCGCCTTTTCCCAAGGAGACCTTTCGCTCACGCTCCGGGAGATCAGGGCCGAGCGGCGGAGCGACATGGACGACCTCTCGGACGTCTCCCGGCTTCGGGCGATGGCGCTGCTATATGGCGATCACCCCTTCGGCCGCCACCCGCTGGGCGATCCCCGCGCGCTCTCCCGCATCGACCCCCGCGCGCTCCGGCGGGCCTGGCGCAGATGCGTCGTTCCGGGAAATCTGGTCCTCAGCGTGGCGGGGGATGTCGATCCGGCGGCGATCTCGAAAAAACTGGGGCGGTTGTTGAAAGGATGGACGGGCAGGTCTCTTGCCTGGCGGCCCCCGCTCCCGCCCCCCCCTCCGGTGGTTCCCGCTCGGGGGCGCAGCCGGCGCCAGGTGGTGGAAGGAGCCTCCCAGAGCCATATTCAACTCGCTTTTCTTGGAGCGAATTTCTCAGACTCCAGGCGATATGCCCTGTCGGTGTTGACGACCGCGCTGGGTAGCCAGGGGGGCGGCTTGTTCTGGGAACTCCGGGAGCGGCGGGGGCTTGCCTACGCGGTGTTCGCCTCCTCCGAGGAGGGGATTGACCCCGGGCCGGTTTCATTTTACGCGGCCACCGCGCCCGAGGCCGAAGAGGAGGCCGTCGAAGTCATCCACAGTGAACTGGCCAGAGTGCGCGAGAGCGGCCTCGGCCAGGAGGAGTTCGATCGGGCCAAGGCCTTTCTCATCGGCGAGCACCTGCGCTCGCTCCAGCGCGCCGGAGCAAAGGCCTCGGAGGCTGCTTTTGATACGCTCTATGGCTTGGAGAGGGAAGGGACCGACGCGTTCCGGAAAAAAATTCAGGCGGTGAGGGCGGAAGATGTCCTCGCCGTGGCACGGACCTTTCTCGCGCCCGAAAAGGGGGCGATGGTCCGGCTCGGCCCGCCGATCAGGGGCCGGAGAAGAAGGCGGGCCTCAAGATAATTTCTGGAAGGCATTTCGGGCGGCCTGTCTCACCTGCCGAATTTCCTCATGTTCTCGAGTTCCTGCTCCATTTTCCTGAGCTTTGCCCGCTCTTTGTCCACCGCGCGGGCGAGGTTTTCCTCCTTGAGGGCGATGGCGCGTGCTCGGGCGAGACGGCGGCGCTTCTTGAGGAGAGATTCTTTCCGCCGTGAATCGCGCTCTCCGGCGATTTGACGATCAAGTTCGGCAACCTGGCTGCCCAATTCACCGGCGGATTTCTTGCGGGGGATGACGCGAAATTTTTTGTCCCCGCTGCCGCGGACCTGGGGCTCGGTGATGGGCTTGAGGCGGCCGGATTTGATGTCCTCCTCGAAACCGGCGGAGGGGCGGGAGGCGAAGGCTCCTCGGGCCGAGTCCTCCGAGGACGCCGGGTCTTGCGAGGACGCCGGGTCCTGCGAGGACGGCGTGGCCTTCGAGGACGCCCGATCGTCCGAGGAGGTGGTCTTGACCGTCACCTTTTCATCCGATGAAACGGACATCTTCCTGAAGGCCGACGATACGGTGTTTTTGGTGGTCTCGTAGGCCGAACTCACGGTTTGCCGGGTGCGCTCCCAGAAGCCCGAAAGGGAATTGCCCCCGGCGCCGCTGGCGCATCCCGCGAGGAAGACGAGCGAGACGGTGAAAACGAGATTGCGTCGATGGTTTCGTAGCCACATATCGGATCCAAACCGGGCGGGGGAGGGGGTGCAAGAGGGCGATTAGATGGCGGCCTGTTCGAATTCGGTTTCCTCTTCGGCGTCGCCCAACTCTCCGAGGCGGCGCGAGGCTTCCTCGATCAGGGGAGGAAGGCTTTTCGGATCGATTCCGCTGACGCCCACCCCGTTATGGCGGCGGCACAAATTGGCGAGCTGAATAACGCCGGTTCGATCCATTTTGTTGAAGATATGGAGAATTGGCGTGCTGCCCAGTCCGATTTCGACGAGGAGCCGTTCCACGGCGGCCAGTTTTTCCTCGCATCCCGGATCGGAGGCGTCCACTACGTGGAGGAGCAGGTCGGCGTCCTTGAGTTCCTCGAGCGTGGACTTGAATGCACCGACCAGATCCTTGGGCAGATCGTGAATGAAGCCGACCGTGTCGGTGATGAGGACCTCCCGCTCGCTCGGAAGGCGAAGCCTTCGGCTTGACGTGTCGAGGGTTTCGAAAAGTTGATCGGCCACCGAAACCTCGCTCTTGGTCAGAGCGTTGAGCAGGGTGGATTTTCCGGCGTTCGTGTAGCCGACCAGCGAGAGAATCGGCACCCTGCGGCGGTTCCTGAGGCGCCGGCCCTGGGCGCGTTTCCGCTGAAGTTGATCGAGTTCGCGCTCGAGGCGGCGAATCCGCTCGTTGGCGCGCCGCCGGGAGACCTCGAGCTTGGTTTCCCCGGGGCCGCGCCCGCCGATGCCGCCCGTGAGGCGGCTCATCGCCGTGTGCTTGGTCGATAGGCGGGGGAGCATGTAGCGAAGCTGAGCGAGTTCGACCTGGAGCTTGCCCACGCGGCTCCTCGCACGTTGGGCGAATATGTCGAGAATGATTTGGGTTCGGTCGAGAATTTTCAGATCCGTGAAATCGGCGAGACTCCGCACCTGAGAGGGGGAGAGTTCCTGCGCGAAGACGAGGGCCTCGGCTCCGGTTAGCATCGAGCGCATCAGAACATCGGCGAGGCGGCCCCGCCCGATGACAAAGCGGGGGTCGGCCGCCTTGCGGCGCTGTATCACCCTTCCGCAGGGGATGAACCCGGCGCTCTCCGCGAGGGTTTCGAGCTCGGTCAATTCAGAGTCCGTCCCCCAGCCCTCGCGGTTACCCAGATCAACGAGCACGAGCAGGGCGCGCTCGCCCGTATCGAACTGGGTCGAATCGTGCTGGAGCCGGGCGAATTCCTCCTCGATCGAGGCGATCAGGGCGGCGATGTCGAGATCGAGCCTCCCCATGTCGGGGAAGACCAATTGCTCCCAGGGCGGCGCTGAGCCGTTCTGCGCGGATTCCCCTACCTGGTCGGGGGCGGGGCCAATGTCTCCACCCGCGGCGGGGTGAATATGGGCGACATGAACGCGGCCCGTCTCCTCCTCGCCGAGCGCCTCGATGGCGGCCATCGCGTCCAGACGAAGAAGCGCCATGTCGGTCAAGTCCTCCTGGGAGAGCGGGGAGGGTTTAAGGTGGGTGTGGATGCATCTCAGGCCCCGAAGGCGGGTGGTCCCGGCGCGGGCGCGACCCAGTTCCGGAATCTCGATTCCGCGGGCGTCGCCCACGATGACGTGGCGGACCGCTCCCTGGCGGTCAACGAGAATCCCGATTTGGCGTGCGATTTCAAAGGAAAGGGCGGCGAGTTCCCGCCCCAGGTCCAGATGAACCAGCTGGGTGGCGGGTATTTTCCGGCGGTAGAGGCGCTCAAGGGCGCGAATCTGCTTGGATTTCAGGCCCGTCATCCGGCCGTGCAGTTTGGCGATAGGGCCGCTCTCCTTACTGGGACGAACAGAGTATACCGGCGATACTATTCTGTAATATTAGTGTCTTGCCCGGAACGCCGCAAGGTGGGCCGAGGACGATGATCCTCAGGGAAGCCCCGTGTTTGACAGCTGGCGCGGGCGTAAAATAGAGTGCAGTGCCTTTCGGCCGATCCGATGTGTTTTCAATGGGTTTTAGGGATCAGGCGGCAACCTTTTTGCGGAGAGCGTCATGGTTCAGGAGCGCGACACCCGGCTTTTTCAGATCGAGGATATGATCCGTCGCCTTTTCCGGCGAAAGGCGGATGTCCACCTGAACAACGCCCTCGCGAAAGTCCACCCCGCCGAAGCGGCCCAGATTTTCCGCAACCTCGAAACCGAGGAAAGGCAGGGGGCCTTCGCCGTCATCGCCGACGATGAGCAGCGGGCCGAGATTCTCGCCGAGTGTGACGACCACATCGTCAGCGAACTGCTCGAACCGATGCCCAACGCGGGGATTGTCTCCCTCCTCAAGGAGATCGGCAGCGACGACGCCCGCCATATTCTCGAGGCGCTTACCGAGGAACGGGCCGGCCAAGTGGTCGAGCAGATGGACGTTCATGAATCGTTCGCCATCGAAGACATCATGGTCTACGCCCCCGATTCGGCGGGCAGCATCATGTCCGATTCCTTCGCTGCCTTCTATGAGGAGACGACCGTCGAGGAGGTCATCGGCGATGTCCGGAAGGCGAGCGAGGTCGATTACGTATTTTATGGGCACCTCTAAAAACCTCCCCTATTTCATCTCTGATGTGATCCAATAGAATCCTCCCGCCCCGGAGGATAGATGATGACCTCACAGCCAG
>NYYB01000168.1 GCA_002685755.1 Nitrospinota bacterium | reverse complement strand
CCCAGCTCTCGCAGTCTGCGCACCGCCTCGGGATGGCTCTTCGGGTCGGCAGAATGGGGCACACCCCCCACCCCAAAGAAAATCAGATCGCTTTTCTTCGGTTTTGCATTCACCCGGAGCGGGCCATCGTAGACCCAGCCATTGGGCTTTTCCCTGGGCACCCCCGGCTTCCAGCCCATCACGTTGACGGGGGCTTTTTTCTTTTTCGCCGTGGACTTCTTGGCCGGCGTTTTTTTCGCAGTGGTTTTTTTTGTGTTTTTTTTCGAAATCGCTTTCGCGGCTTTTTTTTTCGCGGGCACGGCAATCTCGCTCAGGACTTTGGATTGTCGGGGAAAATTCTACGAACCTGAATCAATATACCAAAACCGTTTCGGCGGTGCGCCGGAAAAATTCTTGTCGGCGATCACCGTTCCTCCTCCAGCCACTCATTCAACTGCACAACAAGTTCCTTGCGGCCCCAGCCTTTCTCGGCGCTGGTGAGGATCGGCCCGGACCAGCGGCCAAAGCGCTCGCCGCCCTCGATGAGGGTTTTTGTCAGTTCGTCGGCGGCGATTTTCCGTTCTCTTTGCTTGAGTTTGTCGATTTTGGTGAGAACAAGACAAGCGGGAAGGCCGGCCTCGGCGAGCCATTCGACAAGATCCAGGTCCATCTCCCTCGCCCCGCGCCGCGCATCAACCAGGACGACCACCCCGCGCAACGCCTCTCGCTCTTTCAGGTATGCCTCGACCATGCGCCGCCAATTGTTCTTGACCGCGACGGGAACCTTGGCGAACCCGTAGCCGGGCAAATCGACGAGGATGGAGACGCCGTCAATCCGGAAGAAGTTGATGAGTTGGGTTTTGCCGGGCGTGCCGCTGGTCTTGGCAAGTTTTTTTCGGCGGCAGAGCGTGTTGATAAGGGTGGACTTGCCGACATTGCTGCGCCCGGCGATGGCGATCTCGGAGGCTTCCTCGGCGATCCAGCCGCGGCGATCGGCGGCGCTGGTGATAAATTCGGCCGACTCGAACTTCATCACCAGGAGGACCTCAATCCATCGCGGGGGGCGCGAAGGCGTGGAAGACCAGGCCGGTCCTGAGTTTCGGAAAAAAGTAGGTAGACTTGTGGGGCATCTTGCCGCCGGCCTTGGCGATTTTCACCACCGACTGGATCGGAGTCGGGTTGAGCAGCAAAGAAACCGCGCACTCACCCGAGCGCGCAGCGGCAACAGCTGCCTCAGGATCGGGCGTGAAGGCGATGTCGGCTTCATCGTGCGAGGCCGCGAGGGCGCTGTCCACGACATCGGCATGAAGACGGCTGACATCGAGGGAAGCGATAGTCTCGGCGATATCGCCGGCATCCGTCTGGGGGTTCTCTTTTCTGACAAGGTAACGCAGAGGACCTTCACCGGAGAAAAAGCAAAACGCCGTGCGTCCCCCGCTCCCCAGCTCTCGAAGGCGCTTAGCCACCGCCTCGCCTTCGCCCTCCGCCGGCGCAGGCTCTTCGGTCACTTCGTAAGCTTCCCCCAGGGACGCGAGCGCGGCCTCAACCGGCGAGCCGATTATTTTCAATAGCCGGTGAGTGGGCAGGACAACCATTCCGGGATCCGACACATTCGCCAGACACATAAGCGTGCAGTCCACCTCATCGTTATTATTCACGCCATTTTTCCGGGCGGCCTCCTGGATATTCAGGGAAGTTTCGTATCGGTGATGCCCGTCCGCGATAAAAGCCTCCCTGTCGGCCAGCGCTTTTTGAGCGGCCTCGATGGCTGATGGGTCCTCGCATCGCCAGAGCGTGTGGCGCACGTCCTCTTCCTCGAAATCGGCGATCGGCGCGCCCTCCATTGAAGCGGCAAGGGCTATTGTCGCGCCGTCCTCGGGATCGTCGTAAAAAGAAAAGATGGGGCCGAAGTGCGCTCCACATCCGCTATAGAGATCGAACAAAAATCCTTTCGTCTTGGCGAAAGTTTGCTCGTGCGGAAAAATCTTGCCCTCGCCGTACTTTTCGAGCCGGACAGAAGTAAAAAACGCCCGCCGTTCGAGCCTTGTTCCATCCGGCAACGAGAATATCTGACGGTAGGGGTAAAGGGCGGGTTTCTCGTCGGCGGCGAGAATCCCCTCCCGCCGCCAGTCGGTCATATAGCCCACGGCGCGGCCAATTCTCCCGGAATCATCCGCCTCGCCGTCCAGAATTTCGCCTAGAATGAGGCGAACAACATTATGCGGATGGCGCTCAAGGTAGGCGCGCCGCAACTCAGGAGAGAAAACGTCGTAGGGAGGCGAAGTCATATCCCCAATTTTATCGGGAGAAATTCCGGCGTGGCGCAGCCCGCGAAAGGGCCGGATATCGACCATCTGATGCTCCTTCGGTACGGCGTTCCCCGCACACGGGAAGCGCTCTATTTTTAATCGGCAGGGACATTTTCAAATATCAGTCCCCCCGCAGACGGCAAGAGACTACACGGAACTTTCGTTCAAGTGAAACCTGTGAGGCGAATCGAAAGGATATAAACGCGGGGTGAGTCAGGTCGTGACGTTTACCGCCTTGCCCCTGGAGACTTCGAACTCTGGGTAATCGTCGCCAGAGGCCGGTGGTGGTTTTTCTTCTTCTTGCGGGGAGCTGATTCGGGAGAGAATACTTGCCGCGCGCTGGCTGGCCACGTCAATTTGAGAAACCTTGCTGGTGACCTGGAACTGTGCCGGAGGCGTCTCGGGAGGCGCGGTGAGCTTGGGCCGCAAGGCGGGCGGCAAAACGGATCCGACTGCATCGATCATCTGGCTAATCCTCCCCCGGAAGCGCGGCCGGAAACCACCCGGCCACAAGGGGAGATTAGCATATTCCGCCTGTCGCCGGCCAATTACCGGCGATGCGGTGGGGGATGCCGCGAAAAAACTAGGTGAGAATGTCCAGATGACCTCCGCGCGGCTCCTCTTTGGGGGATGCGGCGGGCTTGGTCCCCGTGGAGGAGGTCGCCTGAAACGCCTGTTTGGCGAAGATTCTGGCGATATCGGTCTCGACGGATCGGGCGCCCTCGGCAGGCCGCGCCTGGACAACCTGTTCGCTGGCGGTCTGCCTCGGGCGATTGCTAATGGGTTGCGATTGGGCCGTAAGCCTGGAAATCATCACATCCATGCGGGTTTCAACCATTATTCACTCTCCCGAGGGTTGTTCTACAAGATTCCGCATCTACCTAACCCTGGTGGGGCATGATCGGTGCCAAATCATTAAAAAATTACATTCGATTTGTTTACAATGACTTACATGCGATCCGCCCGGCACGGCCAATCGAGGATCTCTCAAANCCGGGGGGGGGCTGGCTGACGCCCGGAACCAGCTTTCTTGACGCACAGGAAGGACCCTTGGTTGAAAATTGCAGCTAGGACCGGGGATCCGATAATCAACCGGCGTGGTAAAATCCCGGCGGCCGGGTTCACCGCCAGGAGCGAATAGGCCAGATTCCCGCACGCGGCCAAACGAAAAGGACTAATAATGGCGCCACCCATCCGGTTTGGAATCACTTGGGGGATGCACCCCGACCGCCCCTCTCCGCCGGAGGCGATGTTTTCCACCGCCGAGGCCGTCGAGGCCCTCGGGTTCGATTCGCTCTGGATCGGGGATCACATCGCCTTCCACGGCGGCCACTTTACCGAGAGCCTGACGACGCTGGCGGCCTTCGCAGCGCGCACCACCCGCCTCACCATCGGAACCTCGGTCTACCTTCTCCCCCTGCGCACCCCCGGAGTCGCCGCCAAGACCGCAGCGACGGTGGATTTTCTCTCGGGCGGGGACCGATTCGTTTTCGGAGTCGGAGTCGGCGGGGAGGGAAAGGAGGAATTCGATCTCTGCGGCGTTTCGCTAAAAGAGCGCGGCGCGCGGACCGACGAGGCTATCGAAATCATCCGAAAGCTCTGGAGCGGAAAACCGATCTGCCATGAAGGCCGGTTTTGGTCGTTCGAAGAGACCATACAGAGCCCGCCGCCCGCCACTCCGGGCGGCCCGCCCATCTGGATCGGCGGGCGGAGCGACGCCGCCCGGAAGCGCGCCGCCCTGCTGGGCGACGGATACGTGTCCTATCTGTTCACCGCCAAACGGTTCGCCGATGGAATGAAACAAATCCAAGAAATGGCCGAAAAGGCGAGGCGTGAGCTTCCGATTTCAGGTGGCGGGTGGACAGCGGCGCACCATGCCTTTATCTACATTGATGACGATGAGGATCGCGCCCTCAAAACCGGGACGGGATACCTCACACGGCGCTACAACATGAATTTCGAGGGCATCGCCGAAAAGTACCTGATTCACGGGCCGCCGGCCCGTTGCGCCGAACAACTCGAAGCGTTCACCGAGGCCGGGGCGTCACACTTCATCCTCCGGCCGGTGGGCGCGCCGGAGTCGGACATGGATCAGATGACCCTGCTGGCGGAGGAAATTATCCCAAAGGTAAGAAAATGAGCGGGGAGAAAGAAACCGGTGTCGGGCTCAAGTGGCCCATCTGCACGATGTTGATCGTCGCCGCGATCAGCGCGCTGATCTACTACGGCTACACGAAGTTCGAAGCCGAGCAAGCAATTATGGCGGAGAGGGCAGCTTCTTCCGCTCCCGCTCACCGGCCTTCCGTCGGTGAATCCCTCCAGCCCTCCGGCGAAACCGCCCTCCGGCCAGGCGCCGGGCAGGCCTACCGCGGCGGGCTGTCGTTTTATCTTCTCGTCGGTTTCGCGGTAGTAATGACCGCCATCCTGGGCGGAATTCTCTACCTCTGGTGGTCGCTCAAGGACTGGGAGGGCGGCAAGAAGTACGGAGAGGAAGATACCCCCACCGAGGAATAGCCTTTCTCTTTCTTATGCTTGGCTGATCGCGGAGAGGAACCAGCGGCCCGGACCCGAGGGACGCACCCAAGTCCAGTGCTCAGTGAACCGGACGGGCTCGGAGGGATTTCCCTCCAACACTTCGCCGCTTGATTCCGAAACTACATAATCGAGCAGGCTCGCCTCGTAGGTCACGGTAATGAAATCGTGTCCCTCCTCCTGCCAGTTTTCGGCGATCTCGAGACGGAGAATTTCGAGATTCTCGAGCTTGTTTACGCGGCCCTTGCTCTTGAGCTTGTCCAGATCGCGTTGGCACTGATCATAAATATCGCTGTCGAGCAAATCGCGCATCGGCGAAAGATCACGCGCCACCCAGGCGTCCTGAAAGCGCATGAATGTTTCGCGCACATCGAGCAAGAAATTCTCGCGGGAAAATGAGCCGTCCGAGGATTTGATGCCGGGCAGGCCCTCTTCGGCACGAGAGTCCGCGGCATAGGTCGCCGCCACCGGCCCTGAGCCGCGCCCATAGCCCGAGCCGATGTCGGGCCCTCGGTAGACACCGCCCGGGGACTCACTCCTGTCGTAAGAACCCTCCACGCCGTAGGGATCGCCTCCCGAATGGGACGATCCGCCGTAGTTTCCACTGTAGGCGGGGGCCTGCCGGTTTCTGAGGTAGCGCATTAGAAGAAAAATACCGCCGCCAATAAGAATTATCTCAAGCAGCCCGATTCCTCCGCCTCCACCGTATCCTCCGCCGTAGCCCATCCCGCCGAAGAGCATCCGGCCGACCATCCCGCCGAGGAACATTCCGGCCATGCCGCCCATGAAGCCGCCGCCGAAGCCGCCGAAGCCGCCGCCGAAAAGCGATCTGCGCCTGAAACCCAAAGTCCGAGAACCCAGCCGGGATCGGGAAGAACCGTAGCTCCTCCTGCGGCTGAAGCCGCCGAATGACCGCCGGGAGCGGAACATGCCCCGCGAGCCCCGGAACCCGAAGCTCCTCATCCGACCGAAGCGGGCCTCGGCATTATCCGTCGCCCAGCGGACTCCGTCCGGCCCTGAGCCCGGAAGATTGATATGGGCGGGAGCAAACAAAAAGAAAGCACAGAAAACGATTTTTATTATTCGGGGCATTCTTTAAATTCCTCTCATCGGGAGGACCGGCGCGGCCCGCCGAAGTCTGACGGCGATATCCTTCGAAAGAAAAGTATCCCAACTCCCATCACTCAAGTCTATGTCCGGAAGACTCAATCGTTGATGGCCGCCAAGGGGCTTGCTACCATACGCAATCGTGAATCCTGAGCCTTCCGCCACCCCCGGTCCACGAAACCCGGACCACGACAGGAGTGCTTCGCATATGGCCGGTTCGAGCAAACAATCCCTCGAAGGCGTCACCGTCGTTGACATCGGCACCCTGTTCGCCGGGCCCTGGATCGCCACCTACATGGCCGACTTCGGGGCGGAGGTGATCAAGATCGAGCACCCCCGGGGGGATTCGCTCCGCAACTTCGCACCACTCAAGGACGGGGTTTCATTATGGTGGAAAATGGCCGGGCGGGGCAAAAAATCAATTACATGTGACATTTCGAAACCCGAGGGCCTCGAAATTCTCAATAAACTTTGCGAGGGGGCGGATGTCCTCGTCGAGAACTTTCGGCCCGGAACGCTTGAAAAATGGGGCCTGGGCTGGGAGGCGCTTCACACGCTGAACCCGAGGCTAGTCCTGATGAGAACGAGCGGCTTCGGCCAGGAAGGGCCCTACGCCAAGCGGCCGGGTTTCGGCACCCTCGCCGAGGCGATGAGCGGATTTGCTCACATCACCGGCTCTCCGGACGGCCCGCCGACTCTGCCCGCTTTCGCGCTGGCCGACGGAATCTGCGCGATGTGCGGCACCTACGCAGTCATGATGGCCCTCTACCACCGCGACGTTCACGGCGCGCCGGGCCAGGAGATTGATCTCGCCATTTACGAGCCGATGACCACCATCCTTGGGCCGCAGTCGCTCATGTACGATCAACTCGGTACCATTCAGACCCGCACCGGCAACGCAATCCCTTTTGTAGCGCCCCGAAACACCTACCGCTGCAAGGACGGGCGATTTGTCGTTCTTTCCGCGAGCGCGGAGAGCATCTTCAGACGCTTCATGAGCGCCATTGGCCGGGACGATCTGGCCGAAGACCCACGCATGCAGACCCAAGAGGGGCGCGTTGCCAATGTGGTCGAGCTCGACGAAGCGCTCCAAGACTGGATCGGAGAACACACCCTGGAGGAAACCGTCAGGCATTTTCAAAATTACGAAGGCGCGCTCGGCCCCGTCTACGACATCGAACAACTTCTCGAAGATCCACAGGTCCGCCACCGGGGCACTTTTATCAAAATGGAAGACGAGGAACTCGGCCCCATCCGGTTTCAGGGGCCGATCCCGAACATGAAGGGAACGCCCGGCCACATTCGTTGGCCAGGCCCCCCCAAAGGTAAGCACACCCAAGAAATTCTAGAAAATCTTGGCTATACCGAAAGCGATATCGACCGCCTACGGGAGATCGGAGCCGTCTAGTGGCTGCCTTCGTTTTTCATCCAGGCTATTACGCCGATCTTTACGGTCACGTTCTTCAGGTGGAAAAATTCCGCAAGACCTACGAACGCCTGCTGGCGGCGGGCGTTCCCGAAGACGCATTCCTCCGGCCCGAAGAGGCGAAGGATGAAGATATCCTCCGGGTACACACCACCGAGTACCTTGCGGACATGCGCTCGGGAAACCACACCTACCGCACTCGCCCGAGCGAGCTTCCTCTTTCGCCGGAGATTGTCCGGTGGACGTTTCTTGCCGTTGGGGGAACCGTTCTCGCCGCCCGCGAAGCGCTGGCGAGGGGCCTTGCGCTGAATCTTTCGGGCGGCTTTCATCACGCCTTCCCGGACTGCGCGGAGGGGTTTTGCTATTTCAACGATCTCGCCGTGGCCGTCCGGGCGCTTCAAGCCGATGGATCCATCTCAAGGGCCACCGTGATCGATTGCGATCTTCATCAAGGAAACGGGACAGCGATAATATTCAAGAGCGATGACAGCGTATTCACGTTTTCGATTCACCAGGAGAACATCTACCCTCCGAAGCAGCGGAGCGATCTAGACGCCGGCCTGTCGGACCTGACCGGCGACCGCGACTACATGGAAGTTATAGAAAACCACGTTCCGCGAATCCTCGACGTACACCGCCCCGAAATTGTCCTTTATCAGGCAGGGGCCGATCCCTATGGGAACGATCAACTCGGAACCCTGAAACTCTCCAAGGAGGGGCTCCGGCGGCGGGACGATTTCATTCTCGCCGAATGCCGGAGGCGGGGGATTCCCGTCGCGGGAACCCTCGGCGGAGGCTACGCGAAAAATCCCGAGGACACCGTGGATATCCACGTCCAGACTGCGATGGCCTTCCGGGAGGCGAGGATTTAGAAAGCCGAATTTACCCCGGCGAGGATTGCGGATCGGCGCCTCAAAACGCTACGATGGTCCTTGGCTTTTATTAGATATGTTTTCCCGAATTTCATTATCTTTCATCTTCGAATTCTTCCAATCCATGGCGCTTTTCCGGGCTATGGCCCGGAGCCGAACAGCCATGGCAACCACCCCACAAGCCCAAGCAACGCCCCGACTCTATTACGGCTGGATCATCGTCGGTCTGGGCTTTGTGACGCTGGCTTTTCAGGTCGTCTATCGCTTCTCTTTCGCCATATTTTCTGTCCCTTTCGTCCAGGAGTTCGGATGGAGCCGAGGTCTCCTTGGCAGCGCATTCTCGCTCGCGTTATTCGTTTACGCCGTCTCCTCCCCCTACGTTGGTTCGCTTCTCGAGAGAAAGGGACCGCGCGCGATCATGCCTTGGGGCTGTTTCCTTGTGGCCGCCGCTTCCCTCGCCGGATTTTTCATTAACTCCATCTGGCACATCTTTTTCCTGTTCGGCATTGTCGGCGGCATCGGACTCGCCCTGAACGGTTTCGCCACCAACACGGCGATCATGCCCCGCTGGTTTGTCCAGAAGCGTGGGCGCGCCACCGGTATCACCCTTTCCGGCATCGGGATCGGTATTCTGGTTCTCTCCCCGATGATCGAAAGAATGATCGACATGTGGGGTTGGCGCCTGGCCTATGTGGCCTACGGCGCCATTGTTCTTTTTATCATCACGCCGGCGAGCTACCTCATCATGCGTGATCGGCCCGAGGATGTGGGGCAGGCGAGAGATGGTCTTCCGGCGCGCCAGGAAACCGATAACGACGTCGTGGATACCGCCGAAAAGGCTACGGTGGACAAAAGCGTGCGCAGTGTTTTTCTCACCCTGAAAGGCGACTACCGCTTTTGGGCGATGATGTTTCTCTATTTCGCTATCGGTTTCAACAACAATACCATTATTAGCCAGATTCAGCTTTACTTCGTCGATGTGGGTTTCTCGATGACCGCCGCCGCCCTGGTGTTGGGGGCCGTAGGGTTTTTGAGGACCATCGGGAGCGTATCGGGAGGCTGGTTGGGCGACCGTATTGGCAGGGGCCGGGGAACGGCGGTTTCGGCAATATTGGTCAATCTGGGGATGATCCTGTTGCTTCTGATTCCCTTCCTGGGCGGGGGGTTGTTTCCGGCATTTGCTTTCGTGGTGATTTATGGTTTCGGGATAGGCGGAATGAGCGCCTGCGGCTCGGCGATGGGCGGGGACATCTTCGAGGGTCCGACCTACGGGGTGATTGTGGGGTTCACCGAGATTTGTTACGGCTTGGGCGGGGTCGTCGGTCCACCGCTGGCGGGATTTTTCTTCGACTACACAAAAAGCTATGTTGTGCCCTTCTCGCTCATCATTTTCTTCATATTCATTTCGATCGTCGCCGCTCTCGTGCTTCAAAAAAGCCTCGTTCAACAACCGGAAAAATCACCCGCCTGAACCTCCAATAACCAATATCAAACTGCGCTAGGGCAGGCGATCCTGGTACGCATTGACCTTGTATTTTTCCCTTAACTGACCCAACATTTTTTTCAAACTTTTGGTTCGCTTGACTCCCTCCAGGGTTTTTCGATCGCTTCGCGCACTTCCTCGAAAGGAAGCCGCCGAGATTCGGATTTTCCGGAGGTTTTGACGATGTGCCAACCGAACTGACTCTTGATGACCCCGCTGTAGGTTCCCGCTTTGAGCATAAAAGCGGTCTCTTCGATGATGGCGGGCAGTCCGGTTTTCAAATGTTGGCCCTTCGTCATTTCGCCGAGGCTCCCGCCACTCTGGCGCTCGGGCGCATGGGAGTATTTTTTGGCAAGCTCGGCGAAATCATCGTCCTTGTCCAACTTGCCGAGAAGGTCCTTGGCTTCTTTTTCCGACATCACCATGATATGGGCCGCGGTGACTTTTCCTGTCGTCTGATATTTTTCCTTGTTGTTTTCGTATTCGTCCTTAACTTCTTTCGCCGAAGGATTCCATTCTTTCTCGAGATCCTTCATCACCCCACATTATGCGGCGGAACAGAGCAAAAAGAGGCGGGAATCTTTGTAACCATATGATATAATTGGCTAAAATCGCCCGAGCGAGAG